>CAZKYZ010000294.1:0-5168 GCA_964557055.1 uncultured Desulfobacterales bacterium | reverse complement strand
ACCAATCAAATCCAATTTCGAAACTGGCGTGGCATCGGTGCGGAACTGTTGATTACGGGCGAGGTTCAATACAAAAAAGACGCCATCGAGATGGAACTTCGACTGATCGATACAGCCGAGGAAAAGATGATTGTCGGCAAAAAATATAGGGGCGGGTTGGATGACCAACGGGAAATCATTCACCGATTCTGTACGGATGTTATTTTCGCGCTCACCGGCAACATGGGGATATTCAACAGCAAGATCGCTTTTGTGTCTACCGGATCCGGCCACAAGGAAATCTACACATGTGATTTTGACGGGTACCAGCCAAGGCAGTTTACCCAACACAAGAGTATCACTCTCTTTCCGGCATGGTCATCGGATGGAAAATGGATTGCGTATACCAGCTTCGCCAAGGGCAAACCAGATCTTTATATCCGGCATACCCTGGAAAACAGGGGCACGATTGTTGCAAAAGAGGGGACCAACAGCACCCCGGCCTGGTTTCCAGGCAGGTTCGAATTGGGCGCTTCGCTCTCTTTTTCAGGAGATCCGGAAATTTATCTGTTGACCGGAGCCGGTAAAATTATTAAAAGACTTACCAGCTCCATTGGAATTGATGTGTCCCCTGCGTGGTCGCCGGATGGTCAACAGATGGCTTTTGTATCCCGTAGGTCGGGATCCCCGCAGATTTATATCATGAACGTAGGCAATGGAAAGGTAGCGCGGCTAACCTACGAAGGCAATTACAACACCCAACCCGACTGGTCGCCGAAAGGAGACAAAATTGCATACACGACCATGGGGAAGGGAGGCATCAACACCTATATAATTGAGGTTAATGGTGGTACCGGGCCGATCCAACTGACTTTCGGTCACGGAGACGATGAATCGCCATCTTGGTCGCCGGATGGCAACCTGATTGCTTTCAGTTCCACAAGAGAAGGCCCATCAAGGATTTACGTTATGACGGCATTTGGTACAGATCAACGGCGGTTGCTCGCCCTGCCGGGAGAGCAGTCCAGCCCGGATTGGTCAGCAAACATTACAAAATAAACAGTCTCACCGGATCAATTAAAAGGAGGAAAAAATGAAAAGAAAAATGTGGATTTGTTTAGCGCTCTTGCTCGTGGTTCCTGGATTACTCTTAACAACGTCCTGTGCGAAAAAAGTCGGTGGCGATGCCGCCGGTGATGCAGCTGTACAGGCTGCCCCGGAAGGACCAGCTACCGGTAGCGGTGATGGATCGATGGACGCTGCCAGAGAAGCTTTTATAAATGAATACGTCTATTTTGCATTCGACAGTTCTGCCCTTGATGAAAATGCCCAACGGGTGCTTGCCCGGAAAGCAGATTACATAAATGCCAATGCCGGTATGAATGTATTGGTCCAAGGGTACTGCGATGAAAGAGGTACACCGGAGTACAACTTGGCACTGGGGGAAAGACGCGCTCAGAGCGCCAAGGGCTACCTTGTGAACCTCGGTATTGACGCCGCACGCCTCAGCACTGTCAGCTATGGTGAGGAAAATCCCGTCGATATGGGACATAACGAGGAAGCATGGGCCAAAAACAGGCGCGCCCAGTTCGTCATCGAATAGCACATAATACGCAGTTGCCTGGTAACAATGAAAAGGGCAGCTCGTAGCCGGATAACAACCGGGATTGCCCGCCTTTATGGCGGGCAATCTGTTTACAGGCGGGAAAACGGAAAAAAGAGAAAACGACCATGAAAACCTTTTCATCCATTCTTATGCTGATAACGGTGCTGTTTTTTTCCGGGTGTGTCACCAACAACCAGATAACCCAGATGGACTACCGCGTAGCTGCCCTGGAACAACAGAATCGTGATATGGTCGAGGAAAAAAGGCGGCTCAAAGAGCTTGTCGATGAGTATGACAAGCAGTTACAGAACAAAGACCAGGCCTTACGTGGACAGGCTGCCGGTCTTTCAGCCGATCTGATACGTCTGGGCGAGGAGGTTCAGTCACTGCGTGGACGTGTGGAAGAAACCGAATACGCCGTAAAACAAAAAGAAGGGGCCTATAAAGAGGTTGTCGATAGCCGTGAGGAGAAATTTTCCCGTTTGGAGGAGATGATTCAGCGAAATCGGGAGAAAATCGCCGTCCTCGAGCAGTATCTCGATTTTGAATCATCGGGACGCGGGGAAAGTGGATCGGCGGCCGTTTCAAACGGGAAAAAACAGCTCACGGAAGAGGAAATCTACCAGACGGCCAAGGCCGCCTTCGACGCTGCGGATTATGACGCAGCCAGAGAAGGGTTCAGCAAACTGTTGACACGCTATCCGAATTCTGAAAATGCGGATAACGCCCAGTTTTGGATTGGTGAGATATACTACCGGCAAAAATGGTATGAGAAAGCCATTCTGGAATACCAGACCGTTATTGAGAAATACCCCAAGGGGAATAAGGTAAGGGCGTCTTTATTAAAGCAGGGGTTTTCTTTTTATAATCTTGGTGATGAGGCCAATGCTCGGCTGATTTTTAATGAGTTGGTCCGAAAATACCCGGACGCCAACGAAGCCGCCATTGCCAGGGAAAAGCTTAAGGCGTTGCAGCAGTAAAGGATGACGACGGTTTTCGGTATAGATCCGGGTCTTGCGGATACAGGCATCGGACTTGTGTCTGGGTCGGGCCTGACCATTCATTCGTTTTCATATGGAAGCATCAATACATCCCGGAAAGCCTCTACCCCATCGCGACTGGATCAAATCTACACCAAGATTACGGCTGCTATTGAAACCCAAAAGCCCGATTTGCTCGTGGTAGAAGATGTTTTCTCACTGGAAAAATATCCGAAGTCAGGAATTGTTCTGGGCAAGGTCTCCGGGGTGATCCTGCTGGCCGGGCACCGTTTCGGGCTGCCTGTGCTGGAAATACCGGTGCGTGAGGCCAAACAGGTCCTGACAGGCAACGGTAATGCCTCCAAAGACCAGTTGGAAAAAGCCGTGCGTCATCAATTGCAGTTGAAAACACCCATCCGGCCCTTCCATTCTTCGGATGCGTTGGCACTGGCCCTCATTGGGCTGTACCGTTTCAGTAGGTGACAGACAATTTATAATTCAGTATTGAACCAACGTTAATAGACACCCGAAGATGATAAAAAGGCACTGTTTTTGCTTAGATAGCTGGTAATACATGATTGCATATATAGAAGGCAAATTATTCAAAAAAGAGGAGGATAAAATTGTACTTCTGGCCGGTCATGTCGGATACGAGATCCTCCTGCCGATGTTTGTGATGGAAACTGTTCAGGACAGCCAACCAGGGGATGAACTGACTTTTTACATCTATTATCACCAGACGGAAAGACAGCCGAAACCGATTTTAATCGGCTTTAATGAGGAAACCGAAAAAGCTTTTTTTCAGCTTTTTATTTCCGTCGGAGATATCGGCCCGCTGAAGGCCGTAAAAGCCCTGAATGCTTCCATCAGTGAAGTCGCAAGTGCAATTGAATCCGGGGATGCCGGCAAGTTGAAGCAGATGAAAGGCATCGGCAGCCGCACAGCCCAGAAAATCATCGCCTCTTTAGGGGGCCGGGTGGAACAGTTTGTTCTGGATAAGACGGCTGGGGCGAAAGAAAGCCTATATCTGGCAGATTTTGCCAAAACGGTAATGGATGTCCTTGTATCGCAACTTGGTTACAAACAGGTGCAGGCAAGATCAATGATCACAGCGGTGCTGCGGCGCAATCAGAATATAACCACTGCAGAAGATCTGTTCGATGAGGTTTATCGCGGGGGGCTAGATCATGAGTGACGGTGTCTTTCGGGTAACTTCCGATACCGGCGGCATACTGTCAGGAGCCCCAGCGCCGGAAGACAATGATATCGAAATTTTGTCGCTGCGCCCCAAAAGTTTTGAAGAATATGTCGGACAGCCGGAGACGGTCGAAACCCTGAAAATCGCTATCGAAGCGGCAAAAAACAGGGAGGAACCGCTGGATCATGTCCTTTTTCATGGTCCCCCCGGCTTGGGTAAAACTACGTTAGCCCATATCATTGCAAACGAAATGGGAGGAAAACTGACCGTTACTTCCGGCCCGGCTTTGGAAAAAGGTGGTGATCTGATCGGTATCTTGACCCATCTGGACGAAGGCGATCTCCTTTTTATTGATGAAATTCACCGAATGCCGAAAACCGTTGAGGAATTTTTATACCCGGCCATGGAGGATTTCGCTGTGGATTTTGTTTTTGATAAAGGGGTTCATGCCAGGAGTCACCGATACCGATTGAAGCATTTTTGCCTGGTTGGAGCAACGACGAGGGTTGGACTGCTGACTTCCCCCCTGCGGGACAGGTTTGGAATATTCAGGAGCCTCGATTTTTATGCCGAGTCAGATCTTCAGACAATTACCAAACGGTCGGCCGCGCTTCTTGATGTTCGGATTGATGAGGCTGGTGCCCAAGAGATTTCCAAACGATCCCGGGGTACACCTCGGATCGTCAACCGATTGCTGAAAAGAGTTCGAGATTATGCCCAGGTACGCGCGGATGGCGTGATTTCCAAAAAGGTAGTAGAGGCATCTCTTAATCTTGAAGGAGTAGATGCAAAGGGGTTAACAGACCTTGATCGACGATACCTTAAAACCATAATCAATTTTTATGGCGGCGGACCGGTTGGAATTGAGGCTATTGCCGCGACATTACAGGAAGAGACGGATACTCTTGTCGATGTTGTCGAGCCTTACCTCCTGAAAAGCGGTTTGATCATGCGAACTTCGTCGGGGAGAAGATCGTCGGAATCCGCATCCATACACCTGGGAATTCCGATTCAAAAAAAAATGTTTTAAAGGTAGAATAATTTGACACGTATAATCATGAACATGAAACGAAACCCGCGGTCTGTTCAAATTGCCCGGACGGCCATTCCGTTAAAAACGATCGTAACTCTTGCCGTAATTATCTTGTTTGTTACTCCCATAAGCCTATCAGCCGCGAATCCCGTTGTGAAAAGTACGAACGCCGGAGTTTCGATGGTTCCCGAAGCACTTGTGGAACTTCCCTTTGAAGGGGAACCCGAATATGCCATTATCGTTGAGACCCATTCGCAGCAATTGTTTCTGTTTTCGTATGGGGAAACTGTTCAAGAAGTATTGCGGGTGAAATGTTCCACCGGGAAAAACATAGGCCCTAAAGACAAATCAGGAGACAGTAAAACGCCGGAG
>CAZKYZ010000293.1:0-5188 GCA_964557055.1 uncultured Desulfobacterales bacterium | reverse complement strand
TCTGCGCCAGCAATTGGCAGCCTTTCTGGATACTGTCCAGCCGGTGCGGCCAGAACAGCAGGGGGGCGGCCGCATCCTGAATCAGTCCCACCCGTTTTTGCAGGTCCAGCTTGTTGGCCTGCTTGGCCTCCGTGTGTCCTTCCGGTCCGTAGTTGACCTGCAGGGCGCTGTCATCTTGAGGTGTAAAGGAGGGATCCGGAGCGTTGAGAATCCCGGTTGCACACTCCGCGTAGAACTTATTGGACAGCTCCGATCGGATCGGCCCGGACACAAAGTCGTGCCGTCCTTCGACAATTTCCTGTAAAAAAGTGGGGCTGACCGTGTTGACGAAATGGGCACCAAAAATCCCGCTGGCCAGCATGTCCACCGGATTGGTCCCCCTCGTGGATTCGTAATCATAGGCCATGTTTGTGTAGTAAAGGTTCTGCCAGAAATAAGCGGCATCGATGCCGCGATCTTCGATCTCCGATAGAAAAAGCTTAATGGTATGGATATTGTGGACCGTAAAAAGGCACGGGATACCCCGCTGGCGCGCCATTGCCGGGATCAGGCCGGTCATCCAGTCGTTGCAGTGGATCAGGTCCGGCTGGACCCGGGGAATGATATTGTTGATTACCTCCCGTTGAAAGGCCAGAGCGATGCGGGCGTTTTCCACCGCGTAATTGGAGTAGACATTATCGCGATAGAAAAAGACGCGGTCCTCGGCCAAGTGAATGCGGTTACCCGGCATAACATCCTGGATGCTGTTCAGGGTCTTACCCAGCACCGGGGTGCGCTGGGCATTGAACATGGCCCGGTAATCCGGCAGGGCCACATGCACATCGGCACCATGTTCAAACAGCGCATTGATCAGGGCAGCCGAGACATCGGCCAGGCCGCCCGCCTTAGCGGAAAGGTAATTGGCCATGTTGCCCATATTGTCCGGCAGGTAGGTCACCTCCGGGGTAACGACGAGGACGCGTGGGTTCTTTCGAGTTACCATATACTTCCTCCCTGATGGCGATCAATCCGCCGCGCAGGGCTGCTGGATTGTTCCGCCGGCATTCGGCCCGGCTTCGGTAATCGTATCAGGCCCATGTCACCAGGCCCGGGGTGGCGCGGATCCATTTGTCCCCGGCGGGGACGATCCTGCTGGTGAACGCGTAGCGGCCGGAATCCCGGCAGGCCACCTCACAGCGGTACAGAAACTCTCCGTTCCCACGTTCCTCGACCATGGACATGGGTAAAGACTGGCTGCGGGTAACCGAGTCGATAAAAGCGGATCGCCCGTAGTACAGCTGCACCAGCACCTCTTCTGGCCGCAGTTCCCCCAGGTGAGCCACGCTGGTAACCTGGAAAGTGTCCCCCACCCGGAAAGGACCCTTTTTTTCCAGTACCGGGCTGTCGATCTTCAGGCTCGGCCAGTACTGCCGCAAACGTTCGTGGCGTTCGGCCAGTTCCCGGGCCTGCCGGGCGCCGTCTTCCAGCAAATGGTCCATGGAGAGGGCCGCAGGGATATAGAACTGTTCGTCGTAATTGCCCACCATACGCAGGCTGCAGAACTTGGCCATGGCGAGCTGCATGGAAGCTTTCATCATCGTCACCCATCCCGCCGGGTGATCCCCGTTCTTGCGTTTGTAGAATTTCGGGATGACATCGTTCTCCAGCAGATTGAACAGGGCCTGGGATTCGACGGCGTCCCGGTAGGCGGAATCGCCACTTTCATCCCCGCGCCCGATGGCCCAGCCGACTTCTTCGCTATAGCCTTCGGCCCACCAGCCGTCCAGAATGCTCAGGTTGAGGACCCCGTTCAAGGCCGCCTTCATTCCGGACGTACCGCAGGCCTCGTAAGGCCGACGCGGCGTGTTGAGCCAGACATCGCAGCCCTGAACCAGGTAACGGGCGGTCTGAATGTCATAATCTTCGAGAAACACCACATGCCGGCGGACCTTTTCCTGGCGGCAGAACTCGATCAGACTGCGGATCAGTTCCTTGCCCTGATTGTCCTGGGGGTGGGCCTTTCCGGCAAAAATGATCTGCACCGGACTTTTTTCATTGGTAAGCAGGGCTTCGAACCGCTCCGGTTCGAGCAACAGGAGCCCGGCGCGTTTGTAGGTGGCAAAGCGCCTTGCGAAACCGATGGTCATGGTGTCCTGATCCAGAACCGCCTCGGCATCCTCGATAACGGAAGTCGGCGCGTTACGCCGGGCATACTGGCGCACCACGCGGTTGCGGCAGGCCCGCAGGAGGCGGGCCCGGCACATCTCGTGCGCCCGCCAAATTTCTTCGTCGTAGATCTCGTCGATTTTCTTTAAGTTCTGCGGGTTGCGTGAACTCATATACCATTCCGGGCCGATGTAGCGCTCGCATACCATGGCCATCTCCGTCGACATCCAGGTGGGTACATGGATGCCGTTGGTGATGTGCGATATGGGAATCTCGTCTTCAGGCTGGCCCGGCCAGACAAAAGACCACATCTTGCGGGCGACCTTGCCGTGCAGTTCACTGACCCCGTTGCAGTACTGGGCCATGCGCAGCCCGAGGATGAACATCGACATGGGGCTGGTCCCTTCCGCACCGGCAGACTGCCCCCACGACATGATTTTCCCGGCAGGTACCCCCAGGCGGTCGCTGAAAGCCTGCAGCACCGGCAGCACCATGTCGGAGGGGAACTCATCGTGTCCGGCCGCCACCGGAGTATGTGTGGTAAACACTGTGCTGCGGGCCACGATTTCAAGAGCTGTTTTCAGGTCCACATGGTGCCGGGCCATGGTCTGGGCCAGTCGTTCCAGTCCGGAAAAAGCAGCATGACCCTCGTTCATGTGGCTGACCTTGACGGTCAGACCGACGGCCTCCATGGCTTTGATCCCGCCGACGCCCAGCAACACCTCCTGGGCCAGGCGCACCCGGGACCCGCCGGAGTATAGCCGGGCGGTGACATCCCGGACCGGCGCCGGATTGCTGCGCAGATAGGTGTCCAGCAGGTAGAGCGGGATACGTCCGACCTGGACTTTCCAGACAACGGCGTTCATGGGGCCGTCCGGTCCGGTAACCTGGATGACCACCTCCTGTCCGTCCGGAGTGGTGGCCCGCACCAGGGGCAATGAAAAAAAATCTGTGTCCGGGTATTCTTCCTGCTGCCAGCCGTTAGGGTCCAGAAACTGGTGAAAATAACCCTGACGGTAAAGCAGGCCGATCCCTGCCAGCGGCAGGTCCATGTTGGTGGCCGCCTTTAGATGGTCACCGGCCAGAATACCCAGCCCGCCGGAATAGATCGGCAGGCTTTCGTGGATGCCGAACTCCATGGAAAGGTAGGCGATCACCTCCTTGTCCCCGAATACCGGATCCTTCTGGATTCTGGGGGTCATGACCCTTTTCTGGAACTTTTCGCGGACGCGCTCCAGGTGCGCCAGAAAACTGGCGTCTGTGGACAATTGCTCCAGCCGCTGCTGGGAAACAAGTGTCGAAAAGGTGATGGGGTTGCCCTGGGCCTGTTTCCACAAGCCCCGGTCAACGCGACGAAGCAGATCGACGGCATCGTGGGTCCAGCCCCACCAGTAGTTGCGCGACAGGGTTTCCAGGAATGCAAGCGGCTCCGGCAGATTGGGATACACTTGATACGTTTGCAGTGTTTTCATTGTTGGTCCTTCGGATCGGAAAGCGGTTATTGTTCTTCTAAAATCGGTCTTGACAACGGGATTTAAAAATTGATGCCACTATACCTCTTTTAAGACCGAAAGCAAACCCTGTCGCCGATATTCCCCCGCCCGGACTGAAAGCGGCGATCCGCTCACCGGGTTATGGATGGCATCTACTTAGACGGTCAGTTTGTTCCACACCCGTAAAAGCTCACTGACACTCCAGGCCTGGGCATCGCACCCGCGGGGTGTATGGGGTGCATCTCCGTCCAGGATTTCAGGCAACTGCCCCACGCAACCGGAAGGCAGCATTCGGATGCTGTGAGCCAGGTAGGCCCGGGCCGTATCCCGACCGCTATCCGGGTAGGCCAGCGCCCAGGCCTCACAAAACGAAGGCAGCAGCCAGGCCCAGGCAGTGCCGTTGTGATAGGCCGGTTTGCGGCAGGTGTCTTCGTCTCCGGCATATTGACCCCGGTAGGGATGGTACGGATCGCCCAGCAGCTGCCCGTCTTTGCGTATCGTTATCGGCAGCGTCACCGGTCGGTCGGCCAGGCTGCGCATCCCACCCGGAACCAGCAGGACTTCGCAGGCATTGACGATCTGCCGCCGGCGGCCTGCATCGGTTATGGCGCCGAGTGTAACGGCCAGCAACTGGTTGGGCCGCAGGGCGTCATCGGCGGTTGCCGCGGCGGCCTGCACACCGGATCCGGCGTGCAGGCAATCGGCCAGGTAGCCGGCACCCGGAAGATAGAACAATCGATCCACGGATTGTCGGGTCTGTTCGGCCAGGGTCGCCCAGTGCGCACCGCGGTCGTGATCGATGGTTGCAAGGTAAGCGAGCGCCGCCTGCCACAAAGCCTGGATCTCGATGGGATAGCCCTCACGCGGTGTTCCCGGCGGGTGGTTGGTGTCCATCCAGGTAAAGTGGGTCGGGCTGAACAGCAGTCCTGAGTCGGGGTCCATATGGATTCCGTTGGGTGCCCCGCGCTCAAGGGCGCCGGCCAGATCGATAAGCACCCGGCGGAGGCTGCGCTGCCCGCAGCTGACCTCCAGGAATTCCTCGCCGTTCAGCTTCTCCTGCAAATCCTGACAGGCGCAGAAAAGCCACAGGGGAGCGTCCGAAGTGTTGCGGTTGCCGCTGTCGGCGCCATGGATCATGTTGGGTAAAGTGCCTTCCCGCTCCAGAGCGGCAAAAGCCCGCAGGGTATCCAGGACGTCATCGGTTTCGCCGGCGGAAATCAGTCCGCGGGTAACAATGAGGGTGTCGCGCCCCCAGTCCAGGAACCAGGGATACCCGGCGATCACGGTCTTGCCGCTTCCCCGGGCCACGACATATTGCATCAGGGACTGCCGCAGCATTTTTGTTGTGGCCTCCAGTTCCGTGCAGGACTCGTCCGCCTTTTCGTCTGTTATAGACGATTCCGGCTGATCCGGCGCCTGGCCTGCAGCAGCGGTCAGCCGGGCGGACTCTCCGCCGGACAGAAAAAGGGAAAAATAACCAGGGCTGAACAGGTCCGAATGCGGGTCCAGCCCCCGCTGTTCCTCCAGCTCCCGGTGCACCATGTACTGCC
>CAZKYZ010000292.1:0-5200 GCA_964557055.1 uncultured Desulfobacterales bacterium | reverse complement strand
ACTCTCTTCGCCATGTTTTTTATGCAACTATAGAGTTTACAATCGGTCTTCACACATTTCGCAATTGCCGAATCCCCTTGTTTTCATCATCAAAAAGCACTGCCTTTTTGTGGCATTAGATTTTTCCGACACGCATCCCCGTTGTATCTTCCGGGAAATCAATGTATGCTGATGTCATCTCCAACAGGTTATCGAACAATGCAAATAAAAAAACAGATCGATGCGCACATGCACTCGGCGGAACACATTCTCAACCAGGCCATGGGGCGTCTGTTTCGATGCGGCCGCTGTTTCAGTGCCCACATTGAACGCAAAAAATCGAAATGTGATTATCATTTCGACCACCCCTTGAGCGTTGATGAACTGAAGGATGTTGAACGGGAGGTGAACCGAGCTATCGCCGAAGACCTGCCGGTTTCGGAAAGGTATATTTCTCTGGTGGAAGCAACCGCTGATTTTGACCTGTCCCGCCTGCCCGCAGAAAGCGGCGGCCGTATCCGCATCGTGGAAATCGGAGACTATGACCGCTGCCCGTGTATCGGCCCCCACATCACTTCCACAGGCGCCATCGGAACCTTCCGGATACTATCGTCCAGCTATGAAAACGGCGTACTTCGTATCCGTTTCAAGCTAGCGCGATAGCCGCTGTTTTGATAACCAGTACCTTACCTTATGCAACGATAAGGTTATATCCGGGCCCGTATCATAAGCACCGGAATTTTCGCCGAGTGCAGGATCTTGTCGGCAACGCTTCCCATTACCCATCGTGTTATCCCGGATCGCCCGTGGGTCGCCATAAGGATCAGATCGATGGCTTCCTTGCGGGCCAAATCGATCAGGCTGTCCGCCACTGTGCCGACGATTACCTCAGATCGCAGATCCACCCCGCTGGAAGAAATTCGGCCCGGAACCTGATTCAGGTACTCTCTGGCTTGAAATTCCCTGTCCGATTCGTTTTTCTGAATAATGTCCATTTCCGATGCCTGCAGGGCGCTCGATATACTGAGGGGCTCCACCACACGCACCAGTAATACCTCTTTTAAAGAGAACGCCATAATAAAGGCCTCTAAATGTGGAAAAACACACTCGGCAAGCTCGGAGCCATCCAGTGGGACCATAATCTTCTGATACATGCTGCCTCCTTTTTTTTTCGAAATCTTTCTCGGTTGAACGTATCGATCGTGTCCCTCCATGAGTACACTATCCCTTGAAATCGCTATAGTCAATCATCTGCCCGTAAAGCAGGTATTTTTTCAATGCGGTCCAGCGGCCACGGTTTTTCCTTTTATTTAACAGTTCCCCCCCGAATACCGCGCCAAGCCGCTCCGGCATAGGCCAGTGGCCCACCTGCCCGTTCAGCTGTCCGTCTGCGCAGTTTCAGGAACGGCAATTTTTTAATTCGCGATTACAATGCCGGTGAATCCCTCCGGGTGGACAGCACTTCGATGTATTCGTTCTGCCCCTTGTAAAGCCGGCTCATTTCGATAAGAACGCCCGCTATCTGGGCCAGTGCCTGGACGAAGTTCACATCATCCAAAGTAAAATCCCATTTTTCGGCAGTATAGACGCGCACCGCACCAATGGGCGCATCGCCCACCATAATGGGTACTGCCAGAATGGAAGCGATGCCCTCTTTCCGGGCTGCCTCAGGGTACTGAATGCGAGGATCGTCATTGACATCGGAAACGGCTACCGGTCCGTCTTTAAGCGAATCGGCAATGGAATGCAAAGCGCTGACGGTTCCCTTGTTTAAATACTCTTCGCTCAATCCCGAAGATGCCGCCACTTCCAGCGCCTTTGACCGGGGATTGTATAGAAACAGTGCACATCCCTTTATACCCAACGCCTCCCGGATACTTTCCACGGTCGTTTTGACAATCTCATCGGGATCTTTCGATTGGGTAAGGGATTTGGTGATCTTGATCAATGTTTCGTAATTGAATTGCAGGTTTTTCATTGTTTCCTCCTTTTTGAAAGGTTTGTTGGAAACAGCATGTGTCTGCGACGATAGGCAGGATATCGCAGAAAGGCACATGCGATATCTGGTATTTCACAATTTTTCAATCGAAATGGCAAATGGTATTTCGGCATTTCCGTCGATTTCTGTTTTACTCTTTTTTTTACGCTTTTTGAAAACAAAAAAGGCCCGTTTTCTGGCTGATTTCAGTTGTGCCTGGTGGCAATACGTCCTATAATCAACTTCCATCCGCTATTTGAGAGATAAAATCATGGATGTTTTTTGATTCAAAACCTGGAGGTCAAATGTCAAAAACAATTCTGATAACGGGGGCTTCATCGGGAATCGGTAAGGCGCTGTCCTTCGAAATGGCTCGAAAAGGTTATCGTTTAGGACTGATGGCCCGCAACACGGCGGCACTTGAATCCATACGGGAAGAGTTGTCGGAACTGCCCGGATCTTCTCAGGTCGTGGTTGCCGGCCTCGATGTGACCGATTATACGGCCGTTTTCGACGTGATTCAGGATTTGGCCCGGCGGCTGAACGGGTTCGATACTATTTTTATCAACGCCGGCATCGGACTGGGAGAAAAGATCGGCCGGGGCGATTTTGAAAAAGCCCGCAAAACCATCGAAGTGAACCTGATCGGTGCCATCGCTACGGCCGATGCAGCAGTGCAACATTTCCTTGAGCAGGGCGGCGGTCACATCGTGGGCGTCTCTTCGGTGGCTGCCTTTCGGGGCATGCCGCGCGCTTCGGCCTACAGCGCCTCCAAAGCCGGCCTGGCAACCTACCTGGAAGCCCTGCGCGCCGAAACACTGCGCAAAAACATTCACGTGACCGTCCTGTATCCCGGCTATATCGACACTCCGCTTAACGACATGCTTCCCAACCGCCCTTTTGTCATCCCCGTGGAAAAAGGCGCAGCCATCATCGCAAAGCTTATCGAAAAAAAGGTCAAACGGTCCACCGTGCCGGTGTTTCCCTGGAATATTGCGGGGAAGCTGCTCCGCTTTTTGCCAACCGGTATCATCGCGCGCATGTAATATTCAAAGTCAAAAAGGGATTACAGCAAAAACTGTAATCCCTTTTAATAATTGGCGCGCCCGGCAGGATTCGAACCTGCGACCTACGGATTCGTAGTCCGGCACTCTATCCAGCTGAGCTACGGGCGCTTATGGGTGAAAGTGTTTGAATTGCACTGCTTCATAGGATATACGGTCGGTTATGTCAACGGCAAGTTACAAAAAAACCGAAACGGATCCTATCATGAAGCACGAATTCTTTATGCAGCTGGCCATCCAGGCCGCGAAAAAAGCTGGACAAAGCGACGAGGTTCCGATAGGTACCGTTGTTGCGTCAAAAAACGGCGAGGTTCTTGCCGTAGAACGCAACCGGGTTATCGAACGGTGTGACCCCTGTGCGCATGCCGAGATACTGGCACTGAGACAGGCTGCTAAAAAAATTGGCAATTACCGTCTCCTGGACACCACCTTATATGTCACCATCGAACCCTGCATCATGTGCATGGGAGCCCTGATTCATGCCCGGGCATCGACAGTGGTATTCGGGGCTCATGACCCAAAATGGGGGGCCTGCGGCTCCATTTTCGACTTTTCAGAGGATTCGCGCCTGAACCACCGGGTAACCGTCATTCCCGGTATTTGCGCGGCCGAATGCCGGGAACTGATTCAGGCATTCTTTCGAAACAAGCGAAATAGCGATTCGTGATACCCTCTTGCAGAGATCGCGGATTGTATCACAACATGCTGTAAGGAGCGCGAAGTGTCGAACATTATCATCGTCGGAACCCAATGGGGCGACGAAGGAAAAGGGAAAATCGTTGATCTGCTGGCCGAAAAAGCGGACGTGGTCGTTCGTTTTCAAGGCGGCAACAATGCCGGGCACACCATGGTTGTGGATGGCAAACAGTTTATCAGCCACCTGGTGCCCTCGGGCATTTTACAGGGCAAGACCTGCCTGATTGGAAATGGAATGGTGGTCGATCCCAAAGTCCTTGCTGAAGAGATTGCCTATCTCCGGGAAAACGGTGTTTTGATCAGTCCGGACAACCTGATCATCGCTGAACGAGCCCACGTAATTATGCCGTACCACAAACTGATCGACAGCGGCCGCGAACGCATGAAGGGCGATAAAAAAATCGGAACCACCGGCCGCGGCATTGGCCCGGCCTACGAGGACAAGGCCACCCGGCGGGGAATCCGTTTCGTCGATATGATCGACCCGGATGTCTTTCGCGAAAAACTCGAAATGCTTTCCGTGGAAAAAAATTTCTATCTCAAGGAATTCCTCAAAGGAGAAACCTTCGACCCGGAAAAAATTCTAGAAGAGTATTCCCGGCTGGCCGAAGCATTCAGACCGCACATAGCCGATATTTCCGTTGTACTCAACGGGGCCATGGATGCCGGCAAGCAGGTCCTGTTCGAAGGCGCCCAGGGGACCCACCTCGATATCGATCATGGCACCTATCCCTATGTAACCTCATCATCGACTGTGTCTGGAAACGCCTGTTGTGGGTCCGGCATCGGCCCCCTGAAGATCTCAGGAGTTGTCGGCATTGTCAAAGCCTATACCACCCGGGTGGGCGAGGGACCTTTTGTAACGGAACTTCATGATGAAACCGGCGACCGTATTCAAAAAATCGGCGCCGAATTCGGTGCCACCACCGGCCGGAAACGCCGCTGCGGATGGTTGGACACCGTGCTGTTGCGCAATGCAGCCCGCCTTAACAGCTTAAGCGGCCTGGCCATCACCAAGCTGGATGTCCTCGGCGGGCTGGACGAACTAAAAATCTGTACGGCCTACGAATGTGACGGCAAACGCACGGCGGATTTTCCCACCTGCCTCAAGAAACTGGCCCGCTGCACACCGGTGTACGAGTCCCTTCCGGGGTGGCCGGAGGATATCGCCCCCATAAGGAACGCAGCCGACTTTCCGCAGAGCACAAAAAACTACCTGAAAAGGATTGAGGATCTTGTGGGGGTTCCCATTCAGATCATATCGGTTGGACCGGGAAGAAACGAAACCATCATCATCCATAACCCGTTCGATCAATAGGTATGTTTTTCAAGGATTGCCCCCCAAATTTTTGTAGTTGACAAGATTCGGAGAGTGGCATATTAATTTTTTTCGTGTCGGGAAGTGGCTCAGCCTGGTAGAGCACAGCGTTCGGGACGCTGGGGTCGCTGGTTCAAATCCAGTCTTCCCGACCAAATAAAATCA
>CAZKYZ010000291.1:0-5204 GCA_964557055.1 uncultured Desulfobacterales bacterium | reverse complement strand
CAATACCCAATATTCTCAAGGTCCTGTTTAAAAAATACAATGACCCCGACCTGTTGAAGGCTTCTGCAAAAAACGTCAGTCTGGCCTTCTGGCGCAATGCATCTATTGAGTTCCACCAAAAAATGAGCGCCTCAAAAAAAAAGCTCGGAGAAATTTTCATCACCATCCCCGAGCCAGCCATGCGCATGATGAAGGACTTCCTGCTGAAGGAAAAACAAAAGACCGTGTCCAAAATGGAAGGATCCATCAACGCACAGCCACTGTTCAGCAACAAAGCCACCCGGGAATCTTTTATGATTTTGCCACCCGAGAAAATCAAACATTATGCCCATAAGCTGAAATCGCGCAAGGGAATCAACCCCGTCTGGAACCAGAACAAAAACGAAATACTGACTTTCTTTAACGACCAGATCCGGATTAAAATGCAAATGAAAGAACAAATCCGGCTGCTGAACCTGCTGGAACGTTCTTCCACAACCCTACCGGTTCATCAGTTGCTGGAAATCATGTTTGAAATCGTTCTGCGGCATATGTATCGGGAAGAGTGGCAGGAAACAGCTGTTGATGACTCGGACCTCACGTTTGCCTGTGAAGACGATGCCCTCCTTCGATCAACAATCAAAGAAGCCAGGGAATGGCAGGCATTGCCATAACCACAATATACACACCCTCACGATTCCGGCGCGAAAGGCCTTTTAGGGCCATCCGGCCACTGGGTTTTTAGTCCGCAACCAGCATCGCCACTTTTTCGACCCTTGCCAGATCGTTCTCGTAAAAAAAGGATGCAGCAAAGTACAGGACAGCCGATATAAGGGACGCAAAAGGAACGATTGTCAGAGCTGTATGGATATCGTATCGGTCGGACAGTATCCCAACGGCCAGGGGGCCTATAGAGCTCCCCAGAAGATTTTGGAAGATGACACAAAAACTGTAAGAGGTCGCCCGCAGACCTGGATGAATGACATCCTGCGTTACCGCTATGGCAGCCGGTGAAAACGCCGCTGCGGTAATGCCGCCGGCCAGGATGAAATAATATTGGGCCGCACCCTTCAACCAGTAGAAACCGACAAAAAAGAAAGTCGCGGTAACTACCGAGGTGATAGCGGGGAAAAAAAGGCGGGCCCGAACCGTCTTTTCCCGCCATTTGTCGGCAAGATACCCGCCAATCGGAAAGCCGACAATAGCCAACAGCATCACCACGCTGCCCTTCATGGCTGCTTTTTCCATGGACAGGTGCTCAATGCGGTAAAAATAGGTCGGCAGCCAGCTCAGATAGGAAGCGGTGAGGAACATATTGCCGGCAAAAGCGAGATAGGTAAGGATCAACGAAGGCGTGGTAGTAAACTGACGAACGATGGCCCTGCGATCCATTTTTTCGTTCAGCACCTTGTCGCTATGAAACGGCACGGCTTTTTTCAGTTCGACCGTCTTGTAGTCTTTCACAAAAAAAAACAAAATGGCGATCAACAACCCGGGAACTGCAACGATCCCAAAGGCGTGCCGCCAGCCGAAACGCTCGGCGATATAGCCTCCCGCTAAGATGCCGATGGCACTGCCGAGAGGCAGTGCGGCGGTCCAGAGCCCCACAATCATTGATCGTCTTTTCTCGGGAAACAAGGCGGAAAAAGTGGCGGTGCCGCCCGGGGCGTAGCCGGCCTCTCCGGCCCCGACAATGGTTCGGACAATCAACAGTTGGGTAAAGTTCAGGGTCACGGCGCAGCCGGCAGTGGCCAGGCTCCAGATCACTGCCATAAGGCCGATGCTTTTTTTGCGGCTCCAACGGTCAATGACAACGGAAATAGGAAACGACAAGAGGACAATGGACCAGTAAACCGTAGATACCAGTAGGCCGCACTGGGTGTCGGACAATCCCCAATCGATTTTCAGATAGGGAAACAAAGAGACGATCACCATGCGATCGATGTAGTCAAACATGTAAAGAAGAAACAGCAGTGCAAATACATAATACGAATAGCTTTTGGAAAACAGATAGCCGTCTGTGGTATCACTCGTTTGCATAATGCACCACCTTTTCCAAAGTTCGCAACTGTTCGGCAGCCGGCTAGAGGAGAGCCGCCGCCTTGAGGAGAAGCGTCTCGTTGGTGCCGTCCATGACGGTCAGTAATCTGGCATCCCGCACATATTTTTCCATAGGATACTCTTTCGACATTCCGTAGGCACCCAAAAGTTCCATCATCCTCCCCGTTTGCACCACCGCTTGTTCGGTAGCGCAAATCTTTGCAGCAATGCTCGTTTTCAAGTCCCCGGGGAAACTCTTTGCGCTCAACCAACTCCCTTTCCAAAGAAGGGCACGAGAGGATTCGATAGCCTGAAAGCAGTTCAGTAACCTGCGGGCCACAAGCTGATGTTCACAAATCGGTTTGCCGCCCTGCACCCGCTTCTTGGCGTGTTCGAGCGCGTATTCATAGGCTGCCCGCATAACGCCCACCGCCGCATATCCCACGGCGAGGTTACCGACGGTAATAATCGCATTGTGCAGCGTAGGGTAGTCATTCCCGCATGGGAAGATAAGGTGATTTTCCGGGACTTCAACATCATCGAAAAAGACGGCCGACTGATTGAGCACCCGCAGTCCGATCTTGTCCAGCGCCCTCCCTTTTCTTACACCGGCCGCATCCGCGGGAACGACAAATGTGCCCGAACCACGAATGCCCAGCGCCGGGTCAATACATGCAAATACGATATAGGCATCCGCAATGCCGCCATTGGAGGCAAAGTCCGATTTCGTGCCGCTGATCACGTAGCGGCCGTCCTTTTTTACCGCGCTTGTATGGTGGTGCACTCGAAGATCGTCGTAATTTTTTCCATCCGAACCAACTTCAGGTTCGCTGCTGCACCAGGCCGAAATTCGCCGTCCGGTATTGTCTTTGCAGAAAGGTATCACAAAACGTTCTACCAACTCGCCGTTGTCCGGGGCCAAGAGGGCTACCAGCTGTGACACGATACTTCCGGAAATCATCGATGCCGCGAAGCCCGGCCCCCATCGCGCCATCTCTTCCCAAACCATACCGGTTGTCTGGGGATCCAGCTCCATGCCACCATACGCTTCAGAGAGCGCCATCTTGGGAAAACCAAGTTCAAAGGCCTTTCCCATCACCTCCCAGAACAAGTTGTCGGTATACACGTCATTCGGATCTGCGATCTGGTCGAGGGCCGTTTCCGCCGGATAAACAACCGATTTGCCGAATTCATGAGCAGCCGAAAGGATCTGTTTTTGTGTAGGCGTCGGTTCAAAATCAATCATAACGGTCTCCATTGGACAGCCTGTAACCATGTTGCGGTCAGGGTAGTTCCTGCCACGTTACGCGCCCATCCTGTTTTTTTTTGTTGGGCCCAAGGCTTTTCAATTTTTTGCCGCACGCCCGGATAGACCGGTAAATATTGTCCGCAGGAGGTCAGGGAGCCTGAAAAAAATCCGTGATCTTAAAATAGTAGGGTAGATAGGCATCCGGTTCGACCTCGGTCAGGATGCTACCGGGAAGCATGGTATTGTCACTGACAAGGTAGAATGCCATCACCGTGGTCGGATTGCCGAGCTCCGCCCACGGATCAGCATCGGACCAGGTGAGCGTCAGTTCCGCACTGCCGATCTCCAGGCGCTTCATTGCGATTTCGGTCTTTTGCCGGCAGAGATACACAGGTCCGTCAAAACCAGGCTGCAGGTCTATCCGCGGCATGGCCTTGAAAAGAAAATTGGCGCCCATTTCAGGCATTTCAGGTATTTCACCGGCCATCTTCGCCTGGATTTCGACAAACCGGATACCATGGCGCTCCACCCAGCCCGTCACTTGCGAATCCTTTTTCTCCAGGTGAATCCTGGCTTGTTTTTTGGGATATCCGAAAATATCCCGGCCGTTGTAAAGACGGGACTCCTCGCTCTCGATGGGCATGGAAAGGCAGTAGCTCCCCTTCTCTCCCTGATAGCTGCAATTCAGGAGCAGAGCCGCTTCCCGATAACCGGGTCCCAGGTTGGTTTCCGGGTACTCGGCCACAAAAATCAGGCCGGTGGGCGCCTCCACCGGTTCGAGGGGCGGGGGCAGCAGCCGCGCGACGATGTCCGCGCTGGTTTCAAAAATGACCCCCAGAATCCGTGCATTGGGAAATTGGCGTACGCCTTGGCGATAATACCGTTCTAGCTCATCGGCCGTTTTTACAAACCCCATGTTGACCTCCTCCAATGTTTTTGGCGAAATGATCACCTGTTCCGCAACTGTCCGGACGAAAGAACAACCAGGTAGTATCGGCCTGCGGTTTGCCAGCGTTTCAATAAAAAGTTAACCCGGCATTGACAATCGCTGTGATTGTAATTGATTATAGACAAGCCTGAAAACAGTTTCAGGTCATTTTTCGCCAAACACCTGTCATCGAATGCTACTTCGTCGCCGGAAAACACATGGATAGGCCGATCAACAAATTGACCACCATCAGCAGCTGGGCTGCTGCCGTTGTGCAGACGATCGAATCTTACGGCTGCCCGCCGGACGAACTCTTGAGTAAAGCCGGTATCAAAAAAAACCTGCTGGCCGATCCTGATGCCAGAATCGGGTTGGAAAATATGCGCCGCCTCTGGAAGCTGGCCGTCCAGAAGACCGGGGATGCCAGCTTCGGGCTGCAGGCGGCGACCCACATCCGGCCGACTACTTTTCACGCACTCGGGTTCGCCATGATGGTGAGCAGCAGCATGATGGATGCTCTTGAACGGCTGCAGCGCTTTTATCGAATTGTCAGCGATGCGATCGATATCAACTTGCAGCAGGTCGGGGACACCTTAGCGGTATCCCTCGATCCGACCGACGAAAGAACACGACCGCCGCATGAGGCCTTTGACATGATCGTGGCCGCGGTTGTCGCCTTTGCCAGGGTCCTTTCCCCCGATGGATTCGATCCTGTGCGGATCGAACTGATGCGGGCAACACCACCAACCCCGCACCGCTACGAGGATTTCTTTCACGCTCCGGTCAGCTTCGGAGCAGCACATAACTGCATCTACTTTCCCCTGATATCCGTGCGGGCACCGCTCCCGGCAGCCAATGCGGAAATTGCCCGGGGCAATGACCAGATCATGGTCGACTACCTGGCCCGTTTCGACAAAAGCCAGGTGGCCCACCAGGTTCGCGCCCGGCTGATCGAACTGTTGCCGCTGGGTGAGCCCTCCATCGAAGCCCTCTCCCGGGCCATAGGCA
>CAZKYZ010000290.1:4087-5234 GCA_964557055.1 uncultured Desulfobacterales bacterium | reverse complement strand
GCTTTTGAGTATCTTTCCGCCCAGGTGCTTTCCCGTCTCTTTCTGATTCTGATCAGTTGCAGCATCGTCTACGCCGGTTGCGCCCTGTTGTTTGGTTTCCATTGCCGGGGTTCGTATATCGATCTGGTACTTTATTTCATGGTAGGCAGCGCCAGCATTATTTCCCTGGGCCTGATCGTATCGGTCCGCACCAGCAGCGAGGAATTCGCCAACGGCCTGCTGAACCTGATCTCCTGGCCCATGATGTTCCTGTCCGAAGTGTGGTTCTCCCTGGAGGGGTCACCCGAGTGGGTTCGCTCCGCGGCAAAGCTGTTCCCCCTAAGCCACGTCACCGAGGGGATGCGCTTGATCATCAACGACGGTGCCGGCATCGCCGACATCCGTTACCAGTTCATGACCCTGCTCTTCATGACCGTCGTGTTCATGTTTATCGGATCGTACTTTTTTAAATGGGTGGAAGAGTAACCCGGATGTTTCACAAAAATTTGTACTTTCTTTTGTTTTTTATTTTTTTTCGCTCTATTTTTCATAAAACCATGAATTTTTAATAAAATTATTGCTATTTTTATAAGTTTCATCGATATATCTTGAATAGATTCGTCTTGACGAGGATAATCCCATCCATTATATTTTCGTTTACATTTCCATGTTACCCTATCCAGTCAGAACTGATGGTTAGGAAAATCATCCAAAGGTCACCGTCAGATGTATTTTTTACCACGCCCCATATTGACTTTGTGCAAAACAACAGCAAGGAGGAAAACGATGAAACGAACAATGGGTTATATCTTTTTCAGTTTGCTAGTCATCACCACACTTTTTTTTACAAGCTGTGCCCAGCAGGAAGCAGGCGACAGTGCAAAAGTAACCGCGCTGGAAGAGCAAATCAAAACGCTCCAAGCTGAAAATGATCAATTGAAAACTGAAATCGCCGGTTTGCAGGAAAAAGCAGCCTCTCTTGAAGCCAAGGTTTCTATTAAAAACCCCGACTCCTACGTACTGGCGGATTACGGGACCGTGCGTACCCTGGACCCGGCCTGCGCTTACGATACCAGCACATCCCAGCGGATCTGGAACCTGTACGAAACCCTGATTTTCTTTGACGGGGAGAAAACCGACAAGTTCATACCCGTACTGGCAACGGAAG
>CAZKYZ010000290.1:0-4077 GCA_964557055.1 uncultured Desulfobacterales bacterium | reverse complement strand
GAAAACGGTGGTATTCTGGACGATGGTAAAACCTACGTTTTCAAAATCCGCAAAGGTGTTAAATTCCATGATGGCGGCGACCTGACCCCCGAAGACGTGGCCTATTCCCTGGAACGCGCCATGGTTGTGGACCAGGACGGAGGCCCCAGCTGGATGATTCTGGAAGCCCTCACAGGTGAAGGTGGAACCCGCGACAACGACGGCAAGATCATTGACGGGATCATGCAGAAAATCGACCAGGCCGTCGAGGTAAAAGATGATACGGTTATTCTTCACCTTCCTCAGCCTTACCCACCCCTGCTGGGAATCCTGGTCTACTCCTCCAACTCGATCATCGACAAGGAATGGGCCGTAGCCAATGGATGCTGGGACGGCGACTTCGCCAATGCCGCCAAATTCAACGGTCCGGAATTCGGACACGAACCTTTGCACAAAATCGCCAACGGTACCGGGGCTTATAAAATGGCCCTCTGGGAACCATCCAACCAGTTCGTCTTCGAACGCTTTGATGGCTACTGGGGTCCGCAACCGGCCCTAAAAACAGCCGTAATCAAATATGTCAAAGAATGGAGCACCCGCAAACTGATGCTGCAAAACGGCGACGCCGACCGGGTCCAGGTGGACAATCCGTACGTATCCGAAGTGCGGGACATGAAAGGTCTTACGCTGTATGAAGTGCCGCAGCTCTCCGTTTCGGCCGCATTTTTCTGCCAGAAAATAGATCCCACCGGGAACACCAACATCGGCAGCGGCAAACTGGACGGTGAAGGAATCCCACCGGATTTCTTTACGGACATCAATGTCCGCAAGGCTTTCCTGCATGCCATGGATCGCGATACCTACAAAAAAGACGTCTTCGACAACCTGGTAATCATGCCCACCAGCCCGAATATCGAGGGACTGCCCTATCACAAGGAAACCCCCGTATATGAATTCAATCTGGAAAAGGCCAAGGAATACATGCAGAAAGCCTGGGACGGCCAGGTATGGGAAAAAGGATTCAAGATGGTCATCACCCACAACACGGGCAACGAAATGCGGGAAGCCGCTGCCATGATGTTGGCGGAGAACATCATGTCCCTCAATCCCAAGTTCAAAATCGAAGTCCGCAACGTGGAGTGGAAGGATTATCTGGTTAAATACCGCGGATTCCAATATCCCATCTTCCTGATCGGATGGGGCGCCGACTATGCCGACCCGCACAACTTCGTCTACACCTTCATGCATTCAAAAGGGGTGTACGGTAAATACATGGCCTATCAGAACGACGAAGTCGACAAGCTCTGCGAAGACGGCATCAAGTATGTGGACCCCGTTAAGCGGGAGCAGGTCTACCACCGACTGCAGGACCTGTGGTATGAAGAAGCTATTGCTATTACGTTGTACCAGCAGATCAGCGTGCGCGCGTACCGCGATTGGGTACACGGGTTCGTTCCCAACGCCATGATGACGGATTCCTGGGATGAACTGAAAAGCCTGTCCAAAAAATAGTCGATCTACACAATGAAACCCGACAGCGCCGGGATGCTACTGCATCCCGGCGGCGGGTGGAACAGGTGACCCATTGGCAGCGTTTATTATCCGGCGGCTTCTTTTTCTCATCGTGGTTCTTTTCGGTGTTTCGGTCATCATTTTCGGAATCCTGATGACTTTCAGTCCGGAAAGGCGGGCGGCCGCCTACGTCACCACTCCCCAGCAAGCCAAGGACATTCCCAGGATTGTCGCACAAAAGGGGTTGCACGACCGCTTTGATATCCAGTATGTCCGCTGGATACGCCAGATCGCATCGGGTAATCTAGGCTATTCCACCGTCGCCTCCCGGCCGGTGATGGAAGCCTTCTGGTATCTGGTTCCGTTCACCATCGAACTGAACCTGTATGCCCTGCCGCTGATCATTCTGTTCGGCATCTGGCTGGGGACCCAATCGGGCATACACCAGAACAGACTCTTCGACCATGTCTCGCGGGTCCTGGCCATCATCGGGTGGTCCCTGCCCACCTTTCTGTTTGCACTCATTCTTTTGATGATCCTGTACGGACGTTTTTCTCTGTTTCCCATCGGTGTCATCAGCGATGACGTACTGATGTACGTCAGCAACCCGGACAACCATTTCATCCGGTACACACACCTGTACACCATTGACGGACTGCTCAACGGGCTGCCGAACATCACCCTGGACGCCCTGCATCACCTCTGCATGCCGGTGCTGACCCAGGTCATCGTCATCGTGGCGATCCTGATGCGGGTCATGCGGTCCGGCATGGTGGAGGAGCTGTCGCGGGATTATGTCATAACGGCCCGTGCCAAGGGGGCCGACGAGAAAACCATCACCATCAAACATGCCCGCCGGAATGCCTTGATACCGGTTGTGACCGTGGCCGGGCAGCTGGTGGCTTTTGCCATGGAGGGCAGCATTGCCGTGGAAGTCGTTTTCCGACGGCAGGGAATCGGGGGTTGGCTGGCGGAATCGGCCACCCAGCTGGACATGCCGGTGATTATGGCCATTACCCTGTTCATGGGGCTCGTTTTTGTGGTAACCAACCTGATTATTGACATCATCTATGCCTACATCGATCCACGGATTCGCCTGACATGAGACAGCAGCACCCTCGCATACGGGAACTGAAGTATACCCTCTACCGCATCTTTCGAAATCCAACAGCCATCATCGGCTTCTGCCTGCTGCTCTTTTTCGTGACCGTAGCCGTTCTGGCACCGGTAATCGCCCCCCCCAAACACGCAGACAACCCCTACATGATGCCCCACAAGGGGTTTTCTCCAACCCCCAATCCGCCCAATGAAACGTTTGTCTTCGGAACAACATCCGGGCAGTACGATATCTTCTACGGCATGGTCTGGGGTACCCGCACCGCCTTTAAGATCGGGCTCTATGTTGTCTGCATCGCCGGTCTGGTGGGCATCACCCTGGGGGTTATCGCCGGCTACTACGGCGGCCTAATCGATGAACTGATCATGCGCTTTGTGGACATTGTTTTCGCCATTCCCCTGCTGGTCCTGGCCATGGCCATCGTGGTGGCCTTCGGGAGGGGACTGGAAAATGTCATGATCGCCCTGGCCATGGTGGCCTGGCGCAACTACGTGCGCGTCATGCGGTCCGGAATCCTGACCCTGCGGGACCAGGATTTCGTACAGGCGGCCAAATCAATGGGGGTATCCGACTTCAAAATCATGACCCGCCACATCATCCCCAATGCCATTTATCCTGTCCTGGTGATTGCCACCATGGATATGGGCTCCATGGTGATCACGGCCGCTTTTATGAGCTTCGTCGGCCTGGGAGCGCCCAAAGGATATGCCGACTGGGGCCAGATGGTTGCCCTGGCGCGCAACTATATCGTCGGCCCCATCGATGATCCCCTGCGGTTCTGGTATACGATTATCTACCCCGGAACGGCAATCGTGCTCTTCGTTTTGTCCTGGAACCTGATCGGTGACGCCCTGCGGGATGCCTTCGATCCCAAAATGAGGCGCAAATAATGCCACCCCTGATTGAATTAAAAGACCTCGTCACCAACTTCTATACCTACGAGGGGATTGTGCGGGCACTCAACAAGGTCAGTCTTTGCGTTGATCACGGCATTACCTTCGGTCTGGTGGGAGAGTCCGGGTGCGGCAAGAGTGTTACGGTACGCTCCATCATGCGCATCATCCAGGAGCCGGGCAGAATTGACGGCGGCAAGATCATTTTCCGGCCGGATCCGGACGACCCTGAGACGGGCGTCGATCTCCTGCAGCAATCTGAAGCGTATATGCAAAATCTCCGCGGCGATCTCATCTCCATGATCTTTCAGGAACCGAACGCCGCTTTAAACCCCATTTTATCCGTCGGCTATCAGGTTGCGGAAAGCTTTTTCTTCCATCGCAAAAAGGAAATGTATGCGCACATCTACAGAAACCTGGGTCCGAAAAAGCGTATCCTGCGCTTTCTGTACCGGCTTGCATCCGAAGACCCGGAAGCGTTGTTTATCAAAATATTAAACAAGCTGCCCATTTTGAAGCTCTGGTCACGCCGATTGAAAGCGGAGGCGGAACGGCGGTCCATCGAGATTATCGGGA
>CAZKYZ010000289.1:0-5260 GCA_964557055.1 uncultured Desulfobacterales bacterium | reverse complement strand
GACATGGGAGAACAAGCAATGAAAGATTTTAGCGGGCCTGTCCTTTTTCTGGATAGATCCGACATCAACACCGACGAGATCATTCCAGCCAAATACCTGACCGAAAACAGCAAAGCCGCACTGAAACCCTATCTGCTGGAAGACCTCAACCTGGAAGAACTCGATCCCGCCAGAGACATCCCGGGGAAACGGGTAATCGTTACCCGGGAAAATTTCGGGTGCGGCTCCTCCCGTGAGCATGCGCCCTGGGCACTGGAAGCCAACGGCATCAACCTGGTTATCGCAGCCGGCTTCGCCCGCATTTTCAGGCAGAACATGTTCAACTGCGGCATGCTTGCGGTGCAACTGCCCCTGTTGGAAATTGACGACCTTTTTTCAAATTTCAGCGGTGATGCCACGCTGGTTCAAGCAAATCTGCAAAAATGCATGTTTACATTCCGATCCGATCATCTTGAAAAAAAAGTGTTTTTCTCGTTGACGGAGTTCGACCAGTCCCTCGTGGATGCAGGGGGGTGGCTGGAGTATGCCGACAGCAAATACTAGAAGGAACCGATCATATGAATAAAATAGCGATACTTCCCGGGGATGGAATCGGACCCGAGGTGATGGATGAAGCCGTCAAGGTCCTGAATGCCGTTTCAAAACGAACCGGACTGGAACTGGACTTCCAGTATGCGGATGTGGGGGGTATTGCCATCGATCGCCATGGTGCCGCCCTGCCGGCAGCGACCCTTTCCACCTGCGAATCCAGCGATGCCATTCTCTTCGGATCCGTCGGCGGTACCAAATGGGAAAGCCTGCCGCCGGAACAGCAGCCGGAAAGGGGCGCCCTGCTGCCCTTGCGCAAACATTTTCGGCTGTTCTGCAACCTGCGCCCGTCGAAAGTTTTCAAATCCCTGGTAAACGCCAGCCCTCTGAAGGCGGCTATAATAAAAAACGGCTTTGATATCCTGTGTGTGCGTGAATTGACCGGCGGTATCTATTTCGGCCAACCCAAAGGGCGTGAAGGACATGGCCCGGATGAAAAGGCCTACGACACCATGGTCTATTCACGGCGGGAAATCGACAGGATTGCCCGGCTGGCGTTTGACGCAGCTCGAAAACGAAGGCGCAAAGTGACTTCGGTGGACAAGGCCAATGTCCTCACGACAATGGTCCTGTGGCGGGAAGTGGTGCGGGAAGTGGCGGTCGACTACCCGGATGTGGAATTGACCCACATCTATGTGGACAATGCCACCATGCAGCTTTTGCGCGATCCTCATCAGTTCGACGTTTTGCTGTGCGGCAACATGTTCGGGGACATTATATCCGACGAATGCGCCATGCTTACCGGTTCCATGGGGCTGCTGGCTTCGGCCAGCATCAATGAAGACAGCTTTGGTCTATATGAACCGGCCGGCGGGTCGGCCCCGGATATTGCCGGAAAAGGGATCGCCAACCCCATCGCACAGATCATTTCTGCAGCGATGCTGCTGCGCTACAGCCTCAACCAGTCGCAGGCGGCGGACATCATCGAACAAGCTGTTGCCGATGTGCTGGCGGCGGGAGTCCATACACCGGACATCGCCGCGGACAAAACCAGGGCCGTCGGAACCCGCGACATGGGGGATGCCATTGCGGAAAGGATTTCGGCGGCAGGGTGAGCGGCAGCCCTTCCGTCTGAAAAGGCGATACTCACGCCAGCGATGCAACAAACCGGTTGCGGATCATACCCAATCCCGATATCCGGCATTCGACGACATTTCCGGGCCGCAGCACCACCGGCGGGTCGCGAAAAATGCCCACCCCGGAAGGTGTCCCCGTTGAAATGACATCCCCCGGCAAAAGGGTAATATCCTCACTGATATTCTCGATAATGGCCGCTATATCAAATATCATGTCGGCGGTGTTACCGTCCTGCATCACCACACCATCCACTGCCGCTGTCAGGCGCAGTGCCTGAACGTCTCCCGCTTCATCCGGTGTAACAATGCAAGGCCCCATGGGTGCAAAGGTGTCGAAGGATTTACCCCGAAACCACTGGGAGTCGGAAAACTGGGCTTCCCGTCCGGACACATCGTTCATGATGGTATATCCGGCAATGTAGTTCCGGGCCTCTTCCCGGCGGATTGTTTTTCCCATCCGGCCGATGATCACAGCCAGTTCAACTTCCCAGTCAACCTGACCGCTGCCGGCCGGCAAAAGGACAGGATCGTATGGACCGTTCAGGGTATTGGGTGTTTTGGCAAACAGCAAAGGGGTTTCCGGGTTGTCAAATCCGCCCTCTTTGGCATGCTCGGCATAGTTTTTTCCCAGGCAGATGATTTTGGAGGGACGCGCTACGGGGCACCCGATGCGAACGTCCATGCTTTCCCCCGGATCTTCGATGCCGGCCACCTTTTCGATCCAGTTGTCCCTGAAAAAAGATTCACCGATATCGGGAATGTTCGCAAAATGTTTTCTCAGGTCAACAATCATCCGGCCTTTCATAAGTCCCGGCCGCTCTTGACCCTTTCGGCCGAAGCGTATCAGTCGCATAAATCGTTCTCCTTTTTTGCCGGTGCCAGTCTGCCATCCGCTGTTCCGTCCCGGTAACGCTTCTCACTGTACCAGTTCACCTGGCGGCAGATGCCCCGGATAATGCTGACATCTCCGGCCCGCAGCTGCAAGCGGGTAAATACGTGACGCAGCTTGTTCATCCAGTAGTCCGGATTCTCCGGGTTGATATAATCCACTCTCACCAGCAGGTCCTTTACCTGATCATACATTCCGTCCAATTCATGACGGCTGGCCAGTCGGGGAAACGCTTTTTTACGCTCCGCCATACAACCGGCCCGGTGGATTTCATAGCACAAAACCATTACCGCCTGGGCAAGATTCAGGGAAGAAAAATCGGCGGTGGGAATGTTGACCAGCTCATGGCAGAGTCGCAGGTCCTCATTGGTGAGTCCGCGGTCTTCGGGGCCGAACAGGATGGCCACCTGGTTTTCTTGGGTGAGTGAGACCACCTTGTCCGCCATCCGCGGCGGCGTGTGGACAACCTGGCGCTGGCCACCCAGACGGGCGGTGGTTCCCACCACATAATGGAAGGGGGCCAAGGCTTCCTTTAAATTTTCGAAAACCCGGATGTCCTCAACAACAGCGGCCGCAGCATGGGTGGCCATGCGATTCACCCGCTGCAGATCAAAATTTTCCGGTTCCACCACCAACAACCGGGCAAATCCCATGTTGCACATGGCCCTGGCCGCCGCGCCGATATTTTCCGGGAAACGGGGCTTTTGTAGAATAACAGCGATACGCTCCGAATGGAATGGCGCGGACATCAGCCCACAATTTCAAAGCTGTTGAAAAAATAACCGATTTCAAAAGCCGCTGTAGCCGGGGCATCCGATCCATGCACCACGTTTTTTTCAATATCCGTCGCAAAATCGGCCCGGATGGTTCCTTTGGCAGCGTCCTTGTAATTGGTGGCGCCCATGAGCTCACGGTAGCGTGCGATGGCATCTTCCCCTTCCAGAACCATAACCACGGCAGGGCCCGAAGACATGAAATCGGTCAGGCTTTCGAAAAACGGCCGCTCCCGGTGAACCGCATAAAACCCCTGAGCCTGTTTTCGGGTCATGAATATCATTTTCATGGCGATAATACACAGATCCGCTGCTTCCAGTCTTCGGACCACTTCTCCGATCACCCCCCGGTTTACCCCGTCCGGTTTGATAATCGACAGTGTTCTTTCTTTCATGGTATCTTCCTTTCCAATAGGTATAATTGTCGGTCCGGCCTGATGCCGGGGCCATCCGATCAGTAATTGCGACACGCAGCCAATAAATAATAAAATCTTTTTTTACGAAACCGTCTGAAACATGACTTTTTACGAGTTCATCAACGTTATCGATTCAATGTAGTTTTTCACTCCGGAAAGGGAGATGTGAAACATCTTTTTACCGGAAATAATCAGATATGGATTGTCTTCGCTGCCGCAGATTTTGGCAATCGTCGGACCGATGACGATAGCCGGGTCGCCGGCATCCCGGAAATGGTTCAAGACGGCCATATACTGGTCGACCCGTTGGCGGATCATCTGAAAAAAATCGATGTTGTCGCCTGTCAGGCTGGACGATATGGCGGCAATCTGCCCTGAAAAAGCACGAACCCGGTTCCAATAGCCTTCTGCCAGAAGGACCTTTTGTTCGGATGTCGGCATAAAAAAAGAGATGCCCCACCCGACGGTGACAATCCGCAGTATGCGCATCTCGTATTCCACTGTTCCTCGTTTGATGGATTCATCTTCCGGTATTCCGTCGAGAATCACATTCAGACCCTCACGGCTGACGGCATAATCAAAGAGACACGCAACAGCCTGTGCCGTTTCCACTTTTTTTCGTTCCGGTAGCAATGAATTAATCTCAAGATGCATCAATCCGGGCAACCAAACCCGGGGTTCTGTTAAAAAAAATGACTGTATCGCAACCAAATTCGGGGATGCGGCAACAGCCGATTGTCCTTAAATTTATTATATCTTTTCAGATTGTTACAAAATTAAGCGATGACTCTATTAAGAAACGGATGACAAGTCAAACGCTTTTTGTTGGGAATCAAAGGCGATCTTCCCGTTGTAATCAAGTATGATGGAACGAACGGAGACGCGGTGGTCCACGAATCCTTGCGCGGATGATCTTACCCGGTTTCCGACCTCGGCAATCAATTCATGGCAACCTTCCTGTTGAATGATCTCAAAGGCATGGCGAGCGGTATTGGCAGAGGCAATGGCATCTGCTGTTTTTTTGGAAGCGGTGGCGGCAAAGGCCCATTGGGAAAGATCCGCAAGGCTCATCGCTGATCGGGAAGCATGGGTGTGGGGTACCCTTCGCGCCATTTTCAGCGCCTTACCAAAAAAAGCGACGATTACAATCGATGCAAATCCCATCCTGGCACCCGCTTCCAGCGCCTTTTGAAAAAAATCTCCCATCTGCACAAACGCCTCTTCAAAAAGATCCGGCAGAATTCTCTGGGCATGACGTTCGCTGCGCCTTCCGGTTGTCAAAACGACCACCCGATGTCCGCAAGCCCTGGCAACGGACAAGGCCGCATCAATGGTGGCTATGTAGGCCTCGTGCGACATGGGCCGCTCGATGCCGGTGGTTCCCAGGATGGAGATCCCTCCGAGGATGCCCAGCCTGGCATTGAGCGTTTTGGCCGCAATTTCGGCTCCTCTGGGTACAAACACCTCAACCTTGACAGGAACCAATCCGGCCGACCGCCCAAGGACATCATTCACTGC
>CAZKYZ010000288.1:0-5260 GCA_964557055.1 uncultured Desulfobacterales bacterium | reverse complement strand
AGGAGCGGGCGGAAAAAGAGCTGTGGACTGTCTGAGCGAAGCGAGTTTCCACGGCTCCCGCCCGCTTCGAGAAGCACAGGAAACAAGCGTCGCACGGGCGATTTCTTTTGGTTCGTTTTCTTTTTCGCAAAAGAAAATGAACAGAAATATAGAAGGCAGAAACCGATTCTACCGCAGAGATGCATGGGCGAAAAGACAGGCTGAAGGCTATAGACTGTAGACTGTTAGCAACCAATCAACGAAACTCAGATTGCGAATATAAAATTTCGAAAACAGGGAAAAAGGACAGTGTGGAGAGAAAAACAAAAGGAATAAACCATGTACGGTAAAGAATATCACATCCATTTTGTGGGCATCGGCGGTATCGGCATGAGCGGCATTGCAGAATTGCTGTTAAACCTGGGGTACAAGGTTTCCGGGTCGGACCAGAACAGCTCTGAGATTACGCGGCGCCTGGAAGCGCTCGGCGGTACGTTCTATTGCGGACATGCCGCCCCCCAGATATTGGGCGCCGATGTGGTGGTGACATCCACCGCCATTGCCCACGACAACCTCGAAGTCACAGCCGCCCGCAATGCCTCCGTACCGGTCATTCCGCGGGCGGAAATGCTGGCAGAGCTTATGCGCCTGAAGTTCAGCGTAGCCATTTCCGGAGCCCATGGCAAAACCACAACCACCAGCCTGGTGGCATCGGTTCTGGAGGCCGGCGGCCTGGACCCCACTGTCGTCAATGGCGGAATCCTGAAAAATATCGGTTCCAATGCCGTCCTGGGAAAAGGCGATTTCATTGTCGCCGAAGCGGACGAAAGCGACGGTTCCTTTTTAAAATATTCCCCGGCCATCGCCGTGGTGACCAACATCGATCGGGAACACCTAGATTACTACAAGGATCTGGAACACATCAAGTCGACATTTTTGAGCTTTCTGGATCGGATTCCTTTTTACGGTCTGGCCGTCCTCTGTCTGGACAACGAACCGATCCAGGATCTGATTCCCCGGATCCAGAAACGATTCACCACTTACGGGATGACCACCCAGGCCGATTTTCAGGCCCGCAACATTCGTTTCGAAGGGCTGCGCTCACTTTTCGAGGTGGTTCACCAGGGTGAAAAACTGGACGAAATCCAGTTGAACATGCCGGGCATCCACAATGTTTACAATGCCATGGCCAGCATTGTGGTGGGTTTGGAGCTGGGCATTTCCTTTGCCGTCATTAAAAAAGCTCTGGAAACCGTTCAGGGTGTCAAACGGCGGCTGGAAATCAAAGGGGAAACGAGAGGGGTCACCGTGGTGGATGACTACGGTCACCACCCTACTGAAATTATGACCACGCTCACCGCCACCCGGGAAAGCTGGCCGGAGCGCCGCAAGATCGTAGTGTTCCAGCCGCACCGTTACACCCGCACCCAGGCGCTTTTCAACGAATTTGCGCGGGCGTTTTACCAGTCCGACATACTGGTGGTACTGCCCATCTATGCCGCCAGCGAAGCCGCAATCGAAGGAATCGACCACGCCAGCCTGTGCCGGGCCATCCGTGAACACGGGCACAGGCAGGTTCACTGCGTGGATTCGAAGGAAGCGGCCATCGCGGTTGTCGAAGAAATCCTGGAACCGGGTGACATCCTGCTCACTCTGGGTGCCGGTGATGTATGGAAGGTGGGGGCAGAAGTGCTAGAAAGAAAATAGTTCATGGCTCATAGCTCTTGGCTCTTTGGAAAGGCAAAAAATAGGTTCGAGGGGCCAAGGGCTAAAGGCAGTAAATAGTGAACAGTGAGTAGTAAACAGTGAACAGAAAAAGCTGAAGACAAGGGCCATCCTATGCTGAAGGCTGTTAGCAACGAATTAACGAATCAACGAAACTTAGATTGCGAATGTAGAATTTGGAAAACAGGGAAAAAAGACAGTGTGGAGAGAAAAACAGATGGATAAGCTACGAATAGGCAGGAGGGAGTATGTTCTAAGCGCTATGCCTTTGCCCTTCCTACTTACTACTCACTGTTTACTGTTTACTGCTCTTCGCCCTATGCACCATGCTCCATGCTCTTTGCTCTATGCGCCATTAACGAATTAACGATAATGCACAACCTGACTGGCAAATAAAATGAACCGCCTACTGACCCAAAATACCTGCAAGTGGTTGACCGGAATCTTCGGGACAAGAGTCCGGTTTGACGAGCCCATGTCCGCGCACACATCCTTACGGGTGGGCGGCCCCGCGGGAGCGATGGTGGCGGTGGGAACATGCGCTGAACTGCGCCAACTGCTGCTCGGCTGCACGGATCAGTCCATCCCCCTGTACATTATCGGAGGGGGCAGCAACCTGCTGGTCACGGACAGCGGCATCAATGGGGTGGCCGTCCTATTGGCCGGCGAATTTAACGGGGTTCACCTGGAGTGGAAAAACCGCTCCGGTGCCAGCGTTCGCAGCATGTCCGGAACCCGGCTGAAACAGCTGTGCCGTTTTTGCATCGCCAACGGACTGGCCGGGCTGGATTTTATCATCGGCATTCCCGGCACCGTGGGTGGAGCGGTAATCATGAATGCCGGAACGCCTGCAGGCAGCATCGAATCGGCTATTTATGCCGTCGAAATCATGACACCCGAGGGTCATGTCCGCGAAATCAAGCGTTCCCTAATCGACTTTTCCTATCGCCACTTCGCCATAGCAGGGCTGGATTTTTCGGATCCGGTCCCGCCGGTGGTCCTGTCGGCCAAGTTCATCCTGACGCCGGACAGCGTAACCCGTCTGCGGCGCGAAGCCGGGCGGTTGATGAAACAGCGCACGCGCACCCAGCCCTATTCCCTTCCCAGTGCCGGCAGCATATTTAAAAATCCCCCGGGGGAACGCAGCGCCGGCAAATTGATCGACGCGGCAGGGCTGCGCGGAAAACGCATCGGGGGAGCCCAGGTATCGCCCAAACACGCCAATTTCATCGTCAATACCGGCAGTGCCACCGCCGCAGACATACTGGAACTGATGGAAGTGATTCGCACCCGGGTGCAGGAGAAATTCAAGGTGGAACTGGAACCGGAGGTACAGATCGTTGGTAATTAGATCACCCCGAAAAAACCGCTATCGCCAAAAACCGCAAAACCGCGGTCACGGCTTTCCCGTCCTGGCAAGGAATGCGAGAAAAGTACTGGCATGGGGGCTGATCATCAGCGCCATGAGCGCAGTATTCGTCTTCGGGCACGATTTCCTGACGCAGTGCGATTATTTCAACGCTGCCGCCATCGATATATCCGGAAACCAAAACATCACCCGCTCGGAGATACTGGATATCCTCGAACTCGAGATGGAAGACAATATTCTATCCGTAAATCTGCCGGTATGCCGGAAGCGGCTTCTGGCGCACCCCTGGATCCGGGATGTTGAAATCAGCCGGGAGATCCCTTCCCGCATCATCATCCAGGTCAGCGAACATACCCCGCTGGCGGTTGTCGATCTGGGGCGGCGGTTTCTGCTGAACATGGACGGCGCTATTTTCAAAAAAGCCGGGCCCACCGACAGCAGCCGCTATCCGCTCATTGCCGGCCTCGAAATAAGCGATTTCCGGGAATCCGGAAAAAAGGGAAGCGCTGCATTCAAAGCGGTTCTGGAAGTACTGCAACTTGGCATGGCACCGGACAGTATCCTACCGAACCGGGTGATCCGCGAGATACGGATTGACCGTGAAATCGGGATTACCGTGAACACCATCGGACCGGGAAGAACCATTCACCTGGGGTACAACGATTATTCCTTGAAATACGAACACCTGGAGCAGGTATTAAATTACATTGCAACCAGACCGGCATTGACCGGCATTGACTCCTTCGATCTGAAGAACACCAACTGCGTCGTTGTCAATCCGGCTGACCCGGCACCATCCGCCACGGATAAAAAGGAGGCATAACATGCAGGCAAACGACAATATCATCGTCGGACTCGATATCGGGACGACCAAAATCTGTGCCGTGGTGGGAGAGATCAGCGGGCACGACATCAATATTATCGGTATTGGGAGCCACCCTTCCATCGGTCTTCGCAAAGGGGTTGTGGTCAATATCGAATCAACCGTGGACTCCATCAAAAAAGCCGTCGAAGAGGCGGAACTAATGGCCGGTTGTGAAATATCCGCAGTGTATGCCGGTATCGCCGGCGGCCACATCACCGGTTTCAACAGCCATGGAATCATCGCCATTAAAGCCAATGAGATCACCAAAAGCGATATCGACCGCGTCATCGAAGCCGCCCGGGCCATTGCCATTCCCATGGACCGCGAAGTGATCCATGTGCTGCCGCAGGAGTTTATTGTGGACGACCAGGCCGGCATCCAGAACCCAGTAGGCATGGCCGGTGTTAGGCTGGAGGCCAAAATTCACGTTGTCACCGGTGCGGTTACGTCGGCCCACAACATCGTCAAATGCTGCAACCAGTCCGGTCTCGACGTCTGTGACATCGTACTGGAGTCATTGGCGTCGGGTGAGGCCGTTCTAACCGATGAGGAAAAAGAGCTCGGCACGGCCCTGCTGGATCTCGGCGGCGGCACGACCGATCTGGCCATTTTTTCGGGAAAAAATATCCGCCATACGTTCGTCCTGGCGCTGGGAGGCAATAACCTGACCAACGACATCGCTGTCGGCCTGCGAGCCCCTCTGGCCGAAGCCGAAAAGATCAAGAAAAAATTCGGCGGCTGCATCTCCGCCAATATCAATCCCGAGGAAATGATCGAAGTCCCCGGCATGGGTGGACGAAAACCGAGAAAGATATCACGGCAGATTCTGGGAGAAATCCTGGAGCCCCGAATGGAAGAAATTTTCGCTCTCATCAAACGGGAAATTTTTCGAGCAGGCATGGAAAACATCATCTCCGCCGGGATGGTACTCACCGGCGGAACCGCTCTGCTGGACGACTGCACGGAAATCGCCGAAGCGATTTTTAACGTGCCCACTCGCCTTGGCAAGCCGCGGGGAATCACTGGCCTGGTGGATGTGGTCAACAATCCAATGTATGCCACCGGAGTAGGGCTAGTGATTTACGGCGCCAGAAATCAGACCGAAAAGAAATTCCGAATCCGGGATTCGAACATCTTCAACCGCGTGATGAACCGGATGAAACGCTGGTTCAAGGATATTATTTAAAAAAGCAGTAAACTGCAGGGGGAAGTGCGCAAAGAGCATGGCGCAGAGGGCAGAGAGTAAGGGGGGAAGAGAAATTTCGAATTGCGAATTTCGAATTGCGAAAACAGGGGCAAGACCTTAACTGCAGGGGTCAAGG
>CAZKYZ010000287.1:0-5261 GCA_964557055.1 uncultured Desulfobacterales bacterium | reverse complement strand
GGCTCAAATGGGAGTAGGTGGACAGCAAACCGAAACCATGGTCGATGACGATCGTTTTTCCGTAAATGCCGATTTCTCCGGTAAACACAACCCGGCCGCTGTTGGCGGCAGGCACTTTCGCATGGGTTGTCGATGCCAGATCAATGCCCAGATGAACCTGCTGGTCGACGGTGTCGGATTCGTATCGATAAGAGCGCAGGTCCGCAAACGCGGCTTTGCGGGCTGCGTTGGGAAGTCTCTGAAAAGCGCCCACCCACATCATGCGGTTTTCGGAAGCCCCTCCGACAGCCACAATGTTCTCATAATTATCCTTCCGCAGCACGCTGTTGATATACAAAAACCTGTCGAGGGGCTTATCCTCGGCCGAATCCGCAGGCAGGTATTGCTGCATCTGCGGAAGTATGCTGTTCAAAAACCCGTCTGAAATGGTGATTGTGTCTTTGCGGAACTTGCGCTCACGGATATAATTGGGAAACCCGGTTTCCGCCCGGTTGCCGGCATGATCGACGGCCTCAACCGTCATGACGGTATCTTTTCCCTGTTCGTGGCTCAGCGCAAAAAAGGCGATCATGATGTCGGCATTCTTAAAAAGGCCGGTGTGGCCCGGAAAAAAATTATCGCCCACTTTCACGCCACTGCGGGCACAGGTTTCCGATAATCGATAAATCACCAGGCCCGATCCGCCCGGAGCGATATTGTGAGCCCGGGAAAGGACATCAATACCGGGGGGGCGGGTGTCAATCATGACCTCTTTTTCGGTATAAAATTTATTGCCGTGCCAAAGATTACGCCAGGAATAATCCCGCACCATCATGCGCAAAACGGCCTTGCCGTCGCCAATGCCGAGGGATTGCATATCAAGGGGGACCTGAATGACATCATTGTAGACCGCCCCTTTTCCCAAAAAACCGGAAGATGGGTATTCTTTGTCCGCCAGAACCTGTTCTTTTCCGTCTTTCTGCAAGCTGACCCAGACCTTGCGCAGACCGCTCTTTTTGTCTGCGGCAATCAGGGAGAGTTTGTGTGACTTGCCGATGGCAAATGCCGGAAGCTCCGCCTCGATAACCGGAAGCTCGCCTTCCCATCGCAGAACAGCCACCCAGACCAGGGGGATTGCAATGAAAAGCACCACCACCAGGACCAGCAATCGTGTTACATTTTTGATCTTACTTTTCAATAGGTTACACCATAAAGACCCAAAATTTCACCAAATTTTGACAATATCAGTTTAGGCGATCCGAATCAAGGGCTCTTTTTCGTTTCTTGACTTTTACCCGTGTGCGGGATAGATTGTGCTATTTGGTATGGGGGCAATCGGTCCCTTTGGAGAAACCCGAAGTGGTCAATATTGCAAATAATATTCGAACAATAATAATCAAGCCGAACGCAGATGCCATCGAATCGAAGACAAAAAACAAGGATCGTGAAAGCCTCCTTTCTAGCCATTACCATCATCGGGATTATCGTACTTCTCGGCTTCGCTCTGAGCGGCAACCGCAACGTTGTGGAAACCGCAAGTGAAAAGCCCGCCACAAATGAGGAGGAAGACGCCCAAATCGTTATCTCGAAATTTCACCAGACGTCGTCCCGGGACGGTCTGCTCGAATGGAGCCTTGATGCGGATACCGCCCTGATGAACCAGGAAAAGAAAAGTGCCGCCTTTAAAAACCTGTCCATGACCTATTACCTGGAAAATGACAACAAGGTTTACCTAACAGCCGACACCGGATCTCTGGAACTGGAATCAAAAAACATGAATGTCACCGGCAATGTGGTGGTTACCAGCGATGAATACGTTCTAAAAACGGATGCAATGCACTATCGCCATGAACAGCGAACGTTTTCATCCGCCACCCCTGTAAAGATAAGCGGCGGTTCCTCGGAATTGACGGCGGATTCGCTGACCTTTGATCTGAATACCAATCAAATCGTTTTTGACGGGAAAGTCCGAGGTGCTTTCGGTGAAGCAATCGCATTGTAACCCCATCCGGGCCGCTGCCATCCGGGCGGCAATTCTGTTGGCAGCGATATTTTGCTTTGGGTTCCCGGCTGCCGCACAAAAAGATAGCAGCCCGAAAACAATCCACATCCAGGCAGACCGGCTTGTTGCCGACAACAATGCCGGAACGGCCGAATTCATCGGCCGGGTGAAAGCGACCCAGGACAATACCGAGATAAGGGCCAACCGGCTGAAAATTCATTACTCGACTTCCGGCGGCGATGACGACTCTCCGATGACCGGCAAGCGTACCATCACCAAAGTGGTGGCAAGCGGGAATGTCACAATCCGTATGGATGACAATACGGCCAAGTCGGACAGCGCCGTTTATGACATAAAAACACGGGTTCTGACCCTCACCGGACCATCTTCCAAAATCGTCAGCGGGGAAAATTTTATCACCGGCGCCAAAATCAGGCTCCACCGGGATACCGGTCAGATAAATGTTGACGGGGATGGGAAAAAACCTATAGAAGTCCTTCTCAATCCTGGGAAGGGAGGGTTCCAGTAGTACCCAATGGCAAAGCTATCTTTACAAAATCTGGTAAAAATCTATCGCCAGCGAAAAGTGGTTGATTCCGTCAGCCTTACCGTGGAAAGCGGACAGGTCGTCGGCCTTCTGGGTCCCAACGGAGCCGGTAAAACGACCTCTTTTTACATGACCGTCGGGATGGTCAGGCCGACGGATGGCCGGGTATTCCTGGACGAGTTGGAAGTTACCGATTTCCCCATGTACCTGCGGGCACGGGAAGGAATCGGATATCTCCCGCAGGAAGCTTCTGTTTTCAGAAGGCTGACCGTCATGCAAAACATCATGGCGATTATGGAACTGTTGCCGATGCCGCGCCGGAAACAGATAGAGCGCACGGAAATGCTGCTCAACGAGCTGGGTATACTGCACCTGGCGAACCAGAAGGCCGGGTTACTCTCCGGAGGCGAAAGAAGACGCCTGGAGATATCGAGATCCCTGGCAACCAACCCGGCTTTCATTCTCCTTGATGAGCCTTTTGCGGGAATCGATCCGCTGGCCATTATCGACATCAAAAAAATTATTGAACACCTTCAGTCGCGCGGCATCGGCATCCTGATCTCGGACCACAATGTCCGCGAGACACTGGAAGTCTGCGATTGCGCCTATATCTTAAATGAAGGCAGGGTGATCGAAGCGGGCAGCCCTGAAAAAATCGCCGGCAGTGAAATCGCCCGACGAATCTATCTCGGGGACGAGTTTCGTTTATAATATGGCTATTGAACTCAGACAGCAGCTCAAATTATCCCAACAGCTGATCATGACGCCGCAGTTGCAGATGGCGATCAAGCTGCTGCAGCTTTCCCGCCTGGAACTGATGGACACGATCAGCCAGGAACTGGAAGAAAACCCCGCCCTCGAGGAAATGCAGGAAAACGCGCCCGAAGAATCAACCGAAGACAGAGACAGTGTTGAATCCGAACCGTCGGAGGAGTTTCTTACAGAAGTCACCATCGAAGAAAAAATCAACGAAGAGGTGGACTGGAACAACTACCTGGATGAATACAATTCCTTCGGCCGCATCAACTATGAGTCGGAAAGCCGGGAAGCCCCGCGCTATGAAGCCTTTATCGCCAGCCGCAAGTCTTTGAAAGACCACCTCCTCTGGCAGCTGATGATGAGCACACCCTCCCCCGAAGAAGAGCGGATCGGCAGCCTGATCATCGGCAACATCAACCGGGACGGCTACCTGGACACACCGCTGGAAGAATTGTCCGAAGTGTTCGCTACAAGCGTCGAAGATATCGAGGACACCCTCTTTCTGCTACAGTCCTTCGATCCGATCGGGATCTGTTCGCGCGACCTCAAGGAATGTCTCCTGACCCAGATAAAACATTTGCAACTGGAAAAAAGCCGGGTTGCCGATATCGTCTCAAACCACATGAACGACCTGCAGAACAAAAATTACAAAGCCATCGCCAAGACCCTGAAAATCAGCTTTGAAGAGGTGCTGAAGGCCGTAAAGATTATCCAGGGGCTGGAACCCCGGCCGGGCAGGGAGTTCTCTGATGAAGAACCTCGTTATATCATTCCGGACATCTATGTGTACAAGCATGAAAACGATTTCGAGATCATACTGAACGACGACGGTCTGCCGAAACTGCGCGTCAGTTCGTTTTATAAAAATGCCATTCGGCGCGGGGAAAAGGTTTCGGCCTCGGCCAAAGACTATATCCAGGAAAAGATGCGTTCGGCAACCTGGCTTATTAAGAGTATCCACCAACGCCAGAAAACCATTTACAAGGTAATGGAAAGCATCCTCAAATTTCAGCGCGATTTTTTTGAGATGGGCGTATCCCAGCTGAAACCGATGATTCTGCGGGATGTCGCCCAGGATATCGGTATGCATGAATCAACCATCAGCCGGGTTACCACCAACAAATACGCCTTCACACCGCAAGGCCTGTATGAACTGAAATATTTTTTCAACAGTTCCATCAACCGGGTGTACGGTGAAGCTGTGGCATCGGCCAGCGTTCAGGACAAAATCAAACGGATCATTGCATCCGAAAACATGAAAAAACCATACAGTGACGATAAAATTGCCGCCATGTTAAAAAAGGACAATATCGATATTGCTCGCCGGACGGTGGCCAAATACCGCGAAATTATGAGGATTCTGTCATCCAGCAAACGAAAACAGTACTAACCGTACTGGAGGGGGCACCGACATGCAGATATCTGTAACATTTAAGAATATCAAATCTTCCGAACACCTGAAAACATTCCTGGAAAGCAAGCTCGCCCGGCTGGACAAGCTTCTGGATAACCCGGCGGAAGCCAGCGCCGTGCTCACGGTCGAAAAATTCAGGCACATTGCCGAGATCAACATTCTGGGCGATAAACTGAACATCAACGGCAAGGAAGAAACCAGCGATATGTATTCCGCCATCGATATGGTGGTGGACAAAATCGAATCGCAAATAAAAAAATCCAAGGAAAAAAACCGGGCCCGCCGCGGCGGCAGTCGTGTGAAAGAGCTGAACACCTTCGCGGAAGAGGCGTTTGCTCTCAACGAAGAAGCAATACGTGAAATCCGTGTAAAAGATATTGAATACAAACCAATGGATGTCGAGGAAGCCACCATGCAGCTGGAACTTGTCAAAGACAGTTTCCTTGTGTTTACCAATGCGCACACAAACAGGGTGAATGTCCTTTACCGCCGCAACGACGGACACTTCGGGCTGATCCAGCCCAGGAGCTGACTTACAGGAAATGATATACCGATGAAGT
>CAZKYZ010000286.1:2767-5315 GCA_964557055.1 uncultured Desulfobacterales bacterium | reverse complement strand
GCTGGGAATCATCGGCCTTGCGCCAACGGCTGTACACAAAGCCGTTGGCCACTACATGTGCCAGGATGTCTCCGTGCCGTATACTTATGATCTCGAGCATCATGTCCAGAACGGCCATGCCGCCGGCGCAGGTGATGATGTTGCCGTCTGCAAGGTAGAGTTTTTCCGTTGTCCGGATGTCGGGGTAGCACTCGCGGAACAAGGGCATCGCCTCCCAGTGGAGAGTCACCAGGTGATCATCGAGCACCCCTGCCTCGGCCATGGCAAAGACACCGGTGTCCACGCCCACGATGAAACAGCCTGCCCGGTCGGCGGCCTTCAACCAGTGAAGAAGTGCTGGCCAGAGCCCCTGGGTGGGTTCGTTTCCGGCAAAGATGAGAACCATGTCAGGGATCGCATGGTCCACGATGCTGCCGTCCACGCTCAGGGTCATGTCTGCACAGCTCCGAACGATGGGTGTGCCGGTTCCCGTCAACTTCCAGCGAAAAAGGTTTTCGCCCGTGTTCTGGTTTGCGATGCGCAGGCTTTCAATGGCCGGAATCAGGGCGTATATGGGAAACCCCGGTAGGAGGAAAAAGAGAAGATCCAGTGGCCGTGTGATATCCTCGGCTAAGCGCAGGATGTATTCGACGTCGGGTTTTTGTTTTTTCTTGTCAGCCATAGAAATTCCCACGGATCGGTGGCCCGGAGCAGGCCAAGCTAAAATTCATTTATTCAATAATTCCCGTTTTTTCGCAAGACTTATCCGGGCCGCGTAACGGTCAAGGCCCCCAACGGATGGTCGTACACAAAACTGTTGACCGGTCGGTGGTCTTTATGGTTTAACCAATTTTACGCTGTTTCCACCATCAACGATCCTGGTTCCTATAATTAACGACGCCTCAGTCCTGAAGCCAGGCCGAGATGTCTAATGCCCATCAAGCTGTTCCGGGCAGCGCTTGAAGGACTGGGAAAGTGAGACCCACCTCAAAAGTTTCCTTGGATTCGAAGGTCTCGTTATCATCTTGTTTCGGGGGATCGACGAGTTTCCCGATCCGATGGGCAGATCATATCGCTTTTATGATCTTTTGCACCGGAGGCCGTAATGCATGTTTATCTGAAAGCGATCGGGATGTTCACCCAATATCTGGGCAAGGAACCTATACAGGTCGAGCTCGAAGATCAGGCGACCCTGAGAGATCTGTTCGGGCATATCAACCGGTGTCTGGCCGACCGATTTCCCGAGCACCTCTGGAACCCTGAGAAACGCCGATTTCGCGGGCCGGTGGTGATATCCATCGATAAAAAGGTGACGACGGACCTGGCGGTCCAGTTAGAGGAGGGGCAGGAAATTCAGGTAATTAAAGCCTTTGTTGGCGGATAGGGCGACCGCCGGCGGGGGATGGATGAATCACAAACAGAATGGAGTGTGGCTATGGTTGTACAGACTAAAGGATATGCTGGAAAACAACTCCGGGTGAAACTTGGCGATGGCGGGATGGAGATCGAAAATATCCGCGTAGACTGGACCCAGGACTTTTTGGGTGGTAGCGGTTATGCGGCCAAACTGCTCTATGAAGAACTCTCTCCGGGCGTGGATCCCTTGGGGACGGAGAACAAGCTGGTGTTGTCAACGGGGCCACTGACCATGAGCAAGGTCCCGGGAGGGGGGAGCTTTTCGGTCTGTTTCAAATCGCCGTTGACCGGAGGTTGGGGCGAAGCCAGGGCTGGGAGTGATTTTGGCCCTGAAATGCGGCGAGCCGGTTTCGATCATGTCGTTATTGAAGGCCGATCCGAGACGCCGGTTGTTCTAGTGATAGCGGACGGCAAAGCCGAACTAAGGTCGGGCGGAAGCTTGAAAGGCAAGACGATTTCGGAAAAAAAGTGCATCCTCGTCGAGGAGGAGGGACTTTCCGGGTATCAAGTGCTGACCATCGGACCGGGTGGTGAGAACCTGGTGCGGTTCGCCACAGTGATGATAGACGACCGGGCTGCGGGTCGTGGCGGCGGCGGCGCCGTGCTGGGCTCCAAGAACCTTTTAGCCATTGCCGTCAAAGGATCGACACAGATTCCAGAGGCCGATCCGGTCGGGTTCAAGGCAGCTATCCGGGAGGCGATGAACGTTCTGAAGGAAAACCCCAATTCTGCTGGTTTTCAGGCTGCGGGCACGATCGGTGACTTGCCGGGAAACGACGACGGCGGGGACTGGCCCACAAAGAACTGGCAGTCGAATTCCTGGGGCAAGGGCACGGAGATTTACGATCACTACGAAAAACACAATTACATCCGACCGTATGGATGCTACCGCGGCTGTTATATCCGATGCGGGCGAAAGGTCCGCGTGGCCGACGGTGTTTACCAGACGCCGGAACACGGCGGCGCCGAGTACGAGTCCATTAGTTGTTTCACGGCCTATGTCTTGAACGAGGATGTGGACGCGGCCGTCCACAGCACCTGGCTGTGCAACGAACAGGGCATCGACACCATCACTGCCGGGGCCATGATCGCCTTTGCCATGGAGTGCTATGAAAAAGGGCTGATTTCGAAAGAGGATGCGGGCGGTTTGGAA
>CAZKYZ010000286.1:0-2757 GCA_964557055.1 uncultured Desulfobacterales bacterium | reverse complement strand
GTTTGGAACTGACCTGGGGAAATGCGCCCGTGTTGCCCCGGATGGTCATGATGATGGCCGAACGCGAGGGAATCGGTGACCTCCTGGCGGAAGGCGTCAGACGGGCTGCAGAAAGACTGGGCGGTGGGGCCGATGAATTCGCCGTGCACGTCAAGGGTTTGGAAGGGCCTGCCCACGATCCAAGATCTGGAAAAGCCCTTGCCCTCACCTACGGTACAGCCAGCCGGGGGATGTGTCACATCCACCCAGTGGAGGCCATGGCCTGGGATAAAGGGAAGATGGATTTCGGTTTGAAGAAGTACGGCCTTCCCGACCCCGAACCCGTGGGTAGATGGGATGAGCGGGGAAAGGGCGAAGCGGTCAGGATTCTCCAAGACGGTCTGATTCTTCCGGACGTGCTAGGTGTTTGTAAATTCTTCATGTACGCCGGTCTCACTATCGATCACATGGCCGCTATGCTCTCGGCTTTAACAGGTAAGACCATTGACGGAAACGTTTTGATGGTGGTGGGTGAGCGGGTCGCCAACCTGCAGAGACTCTTTAATTACCGCGAGGGTTTTACCAGAGAGGACGACACGCTTCCGAATCGTGTCCGGGCTCTGCCAGTCATGGGAAAATACCAATTCGAGACCGACTGCGCCTTAAAGGATTACGAAGGGATGCTGGATGATTACTATAAAGCCCGTGGCTGGGATCCGGAAACAGGCGCCCCGACAGGGGCCAAGCTGAAGGAACTGGGACTCACCTGAACAAATGGGCCATGAAAATCTTTTGGAGGTAGGACTCACTGTCTCCCGCCGTTTGTTTTGTTCCAAACCTGGCCGGAGAAAAAAATGCCCTAATGACGTTGCCTTGCTCGACTGCTCGATCGTTGGCCGACCAGTTCGTTCCGGGCCATTCCCCAATGGGTGGTGCGGGGGATCACGCGGGCGATCAAAACTGTCGCAAAATATAAATTAATTGACGTAAATCGCATAGCATGGATCGCAGATCTGATATATCGATATATTCATGGGGTACAAATTGTTGGTCTTTGATTGAATCCCGGACCAGAATCGGGGGAGTGTCAAAAGCTGGTCGCTACGCGTATAATTCAGGAACATTCAGTGGTGGTGCAGTCCTGCAACACCACTGACCGGATCGATTGGTGATTGGAAGCAGCGTCCATCTAATCGATTTGAAACAAAAACGTGTGTTGTGAGCAACCGGGCTGCCTCGAAATAAGATTTGAACCCGAACGATTTAAAACAGACATCTAAAAAATACTTATCTACCTGATACTTGTACTGCGCTTTAATGAACAATCCAACGGAAACCCATACACCTTAACCGGCACTGCAGGCACTGGGAGACCACCGCTTGCTGTTTTCCGAATGAGACAAAATCGCAGGCCTCGCAGTCCGTTTTCTGTATACGAAAAGCCGTTAACAATCTCAAGAATGCCTGTTTTTCAAATAGATAGGACTGCCCTGATTTTGTGTATAAACCGCACCCAAATGGAGGATTTTTACTGTTAGATTTTCATACTTCCGAAATGGTCCTCTCCATGGTGATGTAATGGTGAAAAAGAGGAGGTGAATGAATATGGACAGGGATGCTTTGAAAAAACGACTGGAAGGCTGCTACGTGACCGTCCCCACCATGTTTGACGACCCGGAACTGGAACTGGATCTCGAGGCGACGCGGAGCCATGTTCGATTCCTGATCGAGCACGGCATCAACGGTGAAAATGCGGTTTTGCTAGCCGGCGGCGCGGCGGGAGATTTTTCTACTCTGTCCTTTGACGAGCGGCTGGCCGTGGCGGAGGCGATCTTAGAAGAATCCGCTGGTCGCGTGCCTGTGGCCATGGGTTCTCAGACCACCAGCACCCGAGAACTGGTCCGACTGATCCGGGCCGCCGGCAAGCTTGGGGCCGATTTCGTACAGATATCCCCACCCTTCTACTTCAACCACACTGAAGAGGACTTTTACGAATTCATAATAGCGGCCGCCGAGGCAGCGCCAGATGTGGGCATTATCATCTACAATACTTTCTGGACCAGTACCAACGTTTCCTGCGACATGGTAGACCGCCTGGTGGAGATTCCCAGCGTGGTGGGCCTGAAATGGGCAACTCCGAGAACGGACGCCATGGAGTTCGAGACGGTCTGCTCGCGTTATTCCGAACGGTTCACCATCATCGATAACAACCTCCTGTTCAACATGAGCTGGATGATGGGGGCGAGGTCGATCGAGATGCACATTTGCAATTACTGGCCGGAGTTCGCGTTGAAGATGCTCAGAGACCTGAAGGCCGGGCGGTACGAAGAGGTCCAGGCGGCAATGATTTCCGGTGTCATGCCTTTTTACCATTTGTGGAGCCGGATCGAATCCGAGTACACCAGTGGCGACGGATACCTGGACAAATTGTGCATGGAACTAGTGGGGCTGCCGTCGAGCCGTTGCCGGCCGCCCACCCGGGACATCCGCCAAATATTCCGGGAAGAGACCAGGGAAATGATGATCCGTTCCGGCGTGCCAGGTGTAGTCGCCGGTTGACATCTGCCCCAAATTGGGTCGGGAAGAAACTATGGACGCCATTGTTTTGAATCCAAAAGATAACGTTGCGGTCGTCCTGCGGGAGGTTGCTCCGTGCGAATCCCTGCAGTTAAGCGATAGAAGTATCAAGGCCCTGGATCGGATTCCATCTGGGCACAAGAGTGCGCGGCGCGATATTCCGAAAGGTGCTCCTATCCTCAAATACGGTTTGCCAGTGGG
>CAZKYZ010000285.1:0-5315 GCA_964557055.1 uncultured Desulfobacterales bacterium | reverse complement strand
CGCCCGTAATCAACAGTTCCGCACCGATGCCACGCCAGTTTCGAAATTGGATTTCATTGGTCTTGATTCCGGTAATACGAGGGTCCGAAAGAAATGCACCCCGGTCAATTATTTTAAAATAACCTGTAAAATCCAATGTTTCCGAAAGAAGATCAGCAGCCCGCTCCGATTGTTCAATAATCTGGGTGCTGCTGGAAAGGGATTTAAAATAAGGAACGGCCAGGGGAATCTTGCGGATAAAGGGGTTGTTGATGTCAATAATGTTATAATCGGCCTGGACCAGCAGCGGCAACAGGAGGGCAAAACACAGGATCCATCCAATTTTTTTGATAAACGGCATAATCTTTCCTTTTAGCGTTCGTATTTCCAGGTTCATCAGATTTTTGCGGATACCGTCATCGGCATCATTCGTCTCCGGGAGCAGAATGCAACTGGAAATTACGTTTCGTTTCCGGTAAAGCATCAGTTAATTCCAGCAGGCGTAAATCGAAAACCAATGGTATAAACCTGTTTCCGGTAACTGTCTGGAAGGGGGGGCAGCGGGTCCGTCTTGCGGACCGCCCGATAAGCCGATTCGTCCAGGTAACGGTTTCCACTTTTACGTTCAACGCGGACATCCTGAATTTCGCCGTTTTTCAATATATCCATTACAATAATCGTATGGAGTCCTTTGTGCTCTCCGGCCAACTGTTCAGAAAAAGCCCAATTCTGCTGGATTCGCGAAGCGATTTCAGCGTTGTATACGTCGATCTGGCTAAGTGCTCTGGTCGGCCCGTTTCCGCCGCCGCCAATAGCGTCGGGACCTTCCGTGACAGGGTTTCCGCCGGTACCGGTTCCCGGGCCGGAAGGATTTTCCGATAGCTTCTTACGGAGTTCCTCGATGGCGCTGTCCACGGATCCGGGTCTTTCCGCATCTACCTGTTCTTCGATGTTTTTAACGGCGCTTTCGACCACTTTTTCGGGTTTAAATGTTTGGTCCTTCAGAGATTTCTTTGGCTTCGTTTTTAGCGGCGCCGTTACGATGTCTTTCTCCGGTTTTGTGGCAACGCTGACCTCGGCGGCCGGCTTTGCCGGCTGCGATTCATTTCGTACCGTTTTCCCGCTAACGCCTTGGGGGGACCCTTTTCCGGAATCCGGCTGTATTTCCCCCAGGCTCACCATGCTCACGCTGATGACGGAAGATGCTGGATACCGGCTGGTCCCGAACTGGGGTTCAATCATAAGCACCCCAAAAAAAACGACATGCAGCAACAAAGAATAACAGAACGGCCGAAGAAACTGTTTGTGATCGTCCTCCGGTACCACAAGCCGGAACGGCCCGTTTTGCATGTTATTGCCTGCCAGTGCTCTTGTCATTTTTTTCAACGACCGGAATAGTAACCATGCCCAGTTTTTCAATGCCGGCACTTTTGACCGCTGACATCACCCCAACCACCATTCCATACGGAATCTGCTTGTCCGCTTTAAGATAAACAGTCCGATCCATTCGCCCTTCCAGAATCTTGGAAAGCTTTTCGCTCAGATTGTCGACGGCCACTTGGTAATCGTTGATAAATACGCGATATTCACCATCAATGGTGATAATCAAATGCTCCGTTTCCGTCTGGAGAGGCTCCGATGTCACTTCGGGCAGGGCTACATCGACGCCCTGAATCATCATCGGCGCCGTTACCATAAAAATAATCAGCAGAACCAGCATTACATCCACGAAAGGCGTAACGTTTATTTCAGACATGAGATTCTTGCTGTCACCCATGGGAGTCATATCTGATTCTCCTTGGCATTCATTATGTCTCTTTCGATAATATTGAGAAAATCAGCGTAAAAACTTTGCATCTCCGATTCGATGGTACGGATTCGATTGTTAAAATAATTGAAGGCAATAACAGCCGGTATTGCTGCCGCCAACCCAACGGCTGTGGCAATCAGCGCCTCCGAAATACCGGGCGCCACCACGGCAAGGCTGGCGGAACCTCGCTGCCCGATATCATGAAATGAATTCATAATTCCCCACACAGTTCCAAAAAGACCGATAAACGGTGCCGAACTCCCAGTCGTCGCCAGAAACGGAACCAGCTGAACCATGCGGGTTGTCTCTGCGTTCATCGAGCGCCGCAACGCCCTTTTAACATTTTCGATACCAGAAGAGCGTCCACCTGAAAACGAAAGGTGCCTCCCGTTTTCTCCTTCGGACAAAGATGATGTCAACATTCCCGACTGGCTCACTTTCTTTAATTCCGCATAACCGATGCGAAATGTCCGGGCAACCGGACTGCTGCTTAACTGTTTCGCTTTGGCGTAAGCGCTTGAAAGGTCTCTGCTGGTCCAGAAAAATTCGACAAACTCATCGGACTGAATGAATGCCCTTCTTAAATATCTGTATTTTATAAATATAATTGCCCAAGTGGCGATCGAAAAAAGGATGAGAACAAACAGTACAAATTGAACGACAGCGCCTGCACTGCCGATCATGCTTAGAATATCCAACGCATTGTTATCCATGTATCAACTCCGCTAAATGACAGGTTCGCCCATTGTGACTGGAATTTGTAAGTCGCTAAGACTATATCAGCGATGCTACGGTGTCAAGGGATTTGGACAGCTTCAACAGTTGCGTTTGGGACGGATTTAGGTTTCATTCTCATGGTTTGCAACTGCCGGTCCCTCCCGATTTCCCGATGCTTTACCATCCGCAGAACGCCACCGTTCCAACCGCTTTCGGATCGTTTTTTCAAAACCCGCCTCTCGCGGTAAATAGAAACGTTGACCCGCCAGTTTGTCCGGTAAATATTCCTGCGGTGTATACGCCCCCTCAAAGTCATGAGCATAGCGATATCCACGACCATATCCCAATTCTTTCATAAGGCCGGTGGGTGCGTTTCGAATGTGAAAGGGAACCGGCAGACTGCCGGTTTTCCGGATGATCTCACGAACATTGTTATGAGCAACATAAATACTGTTGCTTTTGGGGGCCGTCGCCAGGTATACAGCCGCCTGGGAAAGAGCCAGCTCCCCTTCCGGACTCCCCAGAAAACGATACGTTTCCGCAGCATCAAGGGTTATTTTCAGGGCATACGGATCAGCATTGCCGATATCCTCCGTAGCGAAACGAATCATCCGGCGGGCAACATACAGGGGATCTTCTCCGGCCATAAGCATACGTGCAAGCCAGTAAAGAGCAGCATCCGGATCGCTTCCCCGCATGCTTTTGTGAAAAGCAGATATAAGGTTGAAATGCTCTTCCCCGTTCTTGTCGTAGAGCAGCGCTTTTTCTTGAAGGATTTTTTCCAGATCGGTTTTGTGAATGGTGATCGCGGTATCCTTGCTGCGGTGTCCGTTTTGTTCGCCAGTCATCAAAGAAGCAGCGATTTCCAGACCGTTCAAGGCAGCTCGCGCATCTCCATCGGCCATGTGGGCCAGGTATTCAATCGCACCGTCGGTCAGCTCAATCCCCGTTTGGCCAAGTCCCTTTTCTGAATTCCGTAGAGCGCTGCCGATAATCTCGCCGATGTCTTTTGGGGAAAGCTGCTCCAGGATGATCACGCGGCATCTCGACAACAGTGGCGGAATTACCTCAAAAGAGGGGTTTTCAGTAGTGGCGCCGATAAGCGTCAGCAACCCACTCTCCACATGATGGAGAAACGCGTCCTGTTGGTTTTTGCTGAAACGATGGATTTCATCAACAAACAGAATCGTTCGTTTTCTCCTGACCGCCAAGACTTCACCAGCTTCTTTTATTACGGCTCTGATATCTTTAATACCGGCCAGAACAGCTGAGAAGTGGATAAAATGCGCCCGGGTCTCGGAAGAAATAATCCGGGCCAAGGTGGTCTTGCCGCAACCTGGTGGCCCCCACATAATCATGGAAAAAAGCCGGTCCTGTTTCACGGCAAGGCGAATCAACCCGTCCGCACCAGCGATTTTCTGCTGACCCACAAATTCATCCAGCGAAACGGGGCGCATACGTTCCGCCAAGGGCCTTCGGGCACTCCCTTCTGAGGCGGCTGCATATTCGAAAATATTCACGGGTCAGCCTTTTTTCTTTTTTAGATTCTTTTTGGGTTTTCCATCTTTCCGCTGGAAGCGGTTCCTCTTTCTGGTGGCGAACTCAATACGACCAGTACGTTGACGGAAATAGAGGCGAACGGGTGTATTTTCCAGGGGGACCGAAGCACGGATCTGGTTGATAAGATATCGCTTATAGGAAAAATGGACCCCATCAGGGTAATTGACAAAAACAGTAAAGGTTGGCGGTTTGCTGGACACCTGTGCCCCGTAGTAGAATTTCAGCCGCTTTCCCTGGTGAAGTGACGGCTCGTTCCGTTCCAGGGCACTTTTGAGTATCCTGTTAAATACTCCCGTGCCTACCCGGGTCGTATACTGTTTGTATACAGTATCAACCAGTCCGAAAATTTTGGAAACATTAAAACCTGTTACGGCGGAAATGGTAAGAATGGGGGCGTAGCTGAGAAATTTGGCGGAAAATTTCAATTCCTCTAAAAAATCGTTTACGGTCCTGGAATTTTTTTTCACCAGGTCCCATTTATTCAAGAGAAATATGCAGGCACACCCCCGGTCCAATGCATACCCGGCAATCGTAACATCCTGGTCGGTGACTCCCTGATCCGCATCGATAACAATTAAAGCGACATCGCATCGATCCAGGCTTCGCAGTGCTTTTATGATGGAAAATTTCTCCAATTTTTTCTGAACCCGGCCCTTCCTGCGAATGCCGGCGGTATCAATCATTAAATAGGTTCTGTCGTTAAACTGACAGACGGAGTCGACCGCATCCCTGGTGGTGCCGGGGACTTCACTGACAACCAGCCGTTCCTGTCCCAAAAAACGGTTGATCAATGAAGATTTGCCGGCGTTTGGTTTGCCGACAACAGCCACACAGATCATCTCGGCTTCCGAACTGGTTTCTGCAACCGGCAGTTTTTTTACAAGATCGTCGAGAAAATCAGAAACGCCATACCCATGCTCACCGGAAACGGGGTAAACTTTGTCGATACCCAGTGCAAAAAACTCAAAAAGAAGGTTTTCTTTTTCCGCTGTGGTATTGACAATCTGGAGAAGTTTCTTGATGAACTGGCGATGATGGGAGGAGTTACCACGGACGATATCTTCGCGGTGCCTCAGGATGAGATGGTGGTCCTCAGTACTATCCATCAGTCAAAAGGGCTGGAATGGGATGTGGTCTTTGTCATCTGGCTGGCGGAAGGAAGATTCCCCCCGGCATCGAGTTATGGAGATAACGGAAATATGGAGGAGGAGCGTCGGCTTTTCTATGTCGCCGGAACCCGCTGCCGGGA
>CAZKYZ010000284.1:0-5331 GCA_964557055.1 uncultured Desulfobacterales bacterium | reverse complement strand
AATTGCTTATAACCGATTCTCATTCAATGTGCAATCGACGTTATTTTTTCAACTCGTCTCTTACGGCCATGCCGATTTTTTCGAGGGTATACGGTTTTTTGATATACTCGCCAGCACCCAATTCCTGGGCAGCGTATTTCACAATCCCGGGGTTTTGTGCGAACCTGAAAGTAGAAAAAATCGTTCCGGAAGAACCTGTCGAGCCTGTATACGCCGACGCTCCAACGGTTGGGTCAAACAGGTCGCGGGCCTTTCTGCATCTTTCCTTTTAGGAGACTGTTGCGATGATGTTCGGCTCGTGATAAAAGGATTTCAGTAAATGTCCCTTTTGGGGTCGCATGCGGCCTCCTGAAACCTACCTACAGGATAAAAGGAACAGAAAGATGAACACTTCAGCGATACTGTTAAACCGAGACTACAGCTTCCTCTGCATGGTGGACTGGAAGCGGGCCATGCGGCTGGTATTTTCTGAAAAGGTAACCGTTTTGCGTTATTCCGACCGGGAGATCCAGGGTGTGAATACCATATTCAAGGTTCCGGCGGTTATCTTGCTGATCAAATTCGTCCGGAGCGTTTATCGGGGCCATGTGCCCTTCAGTAAGAAAAACGTTCTCGTTCGCGACCGTCACCGCTGTGTTTATTGCGGATCTTCCGAACGGCCGCTGACCATTGACCATGTCATACCGCAGTCCAGGGGCGGCAAAACCGGGTTTGATAATTGTGTGGCATGCTGCCGGGATTGCAACCGCCGCAAAGGTGCCAGAAATCCCAGGGAAGCCGGTATGCACCTGACCCGGCGCGCCTACCAGCCGACGATTTCGGAGTTCGTACGGATCCGCTTGAAGCAGTCGGATATATATGCGTTCCTGGTAGAGCTTGGTATTTATGGGGAGTAAATGAGGAACGGCCTGCCTGCATACGATCCTCGGGGCAGGTCTCCTGTTTGCCCTGACAGCCAGGCCTCACGGCTGCCGATATCAATGGTCCGTCCACCCAAAAATCACATACTGTCCGTCCAGAAATGGCGGATTTTGGTTCTGAGACGGCTGTAGCGATTGTAAACCGCAGGCGCCGCAAAGCAAATGCCTGCTGTGGCGCATACCGGGCTATGTTGAAAAAAGTCTACTGGTGGCTGCGTCATTACTTCAAAAGAGCGAGAACACAGCTCCGGGCCGAAAGATGCTGTTTCCGGAGGGACACTACCGATTGTTTTGCCCGGAGGAGACATGAATCAGATGACGGTACGAAAGCTTATGGAGGAAAAGGCCAGGGCCGTTCAGACCGTTGTGTCGGAGATTTCATCGTTTGCCGAAGCGGTTGACTACACGATCGGCCTGACTCGCAACCAAAAACAGAAAACAGTGGCCTCCCCGGGTTTGGGAGATGAAGAGCTGCGCTGTTTACGATCCCGCTGTAGCGAGGCCGGGATTACCTTGCTGGAAAGTCCGCTGGCGGCAAACAAAACCAATATCCATACCGCTTTGACATTTGCCCAATGGGGAATCGCTGATACCGGGACACTTGTGCTCCCATCCGATTCCGAAGATATTCGCATTGCGACCATGTTGGCTGAAATCCATGTGGCTGTTCTTCCGGAATCCAGAATCGTTCCCGACTCGGTAGCCATAACTTCCAACCTGAATGACATTCTTATGGAAGAGTCGCCTTCCTATACCGCGTTTATCACCGGTGCAAGCCGTACGGCCGACATCGAGCGGGTACTTGCCATCGGTGTCCACGGACCGCAGGAATTGCACCTTCTGATTGTAACGGGGGCGTAAACATGATCAAGACAGCGACGGATATCAAAGCCTATAAAAAACAGCTGCGGGAAGCACTGGGGGATGAATTTTTACGTTCCGCCCTGGACCAGTTCAACACGGTTTATCGGGAAAACCGGCCCAATGTGTATGCCGGGATCGATTTCGAGGGCATCCGGGACGCGATTGCCGGGGGCAAGGATGACGCGCTGCCTCTCCTTGAGGACCTCTTTAAACAGTTTACGGAAAACGCCGAAAAAGCCGGCGCCACGGTTCACCGGGCGGAAAACGCTGTTCGGGCCAATGAAATCATCGCGGAGATTGCCCGGCAGAGCGGTTCCACCAGGATTGTAAAATCCAAGTCCATGACCGCCGAAGAGACGTTTCTCAACCGTCACCTGGAGCAAGAGGGGTTGACCGTTACCGAAACCGATCTGGGTGAGTGGATCATTCAGCTTCGCAAAGAAGGGCCTTCCCACATGGTGATGCCGGCCATCCACCTCTCCCGCTACCAGGTGGGAGATCTGTTTGAGACGGTCACCAGCCGGAATCTAAATTCGGACAACATCGATATTCTGGTCAAGGTGGCCAGGGAACAGCTGCGACCCGCTTTTCTGGAGGCGGATATGGGAATCAGCGGAGCGAACTTTGCCATTGCCGATAGCGGCACCCTTGGTCTAGTGACCAATGAAGGCAACATGCGATTGGTAACGACACTTCCACGGGTTCATGTCGCCCTGGTGGGGTACGACAAACTGATCCCGGATCTGCCGTCCGCTTTGCGGATTCTCAAAGTGCTGCCCAGAAACGCCACGGGACAGGCCATCACTTCTTATGTCACCTGGATCAAAGGCGCCAACCCGTGCAGTGCTTCCCCGACGGGAAAAAAAGAGATGCACATCGTGTTTCTCGATAACGGCAGGCTGGCCCTGGCCAAAGACCCGGTTTTTTCCACCAGCCTGCGGTGCATCCGCTGCGGGGCGTGCGCAAATGTTTGCCCCATCTACAGCAAAGTGGGGGGGCACAAATACGGACACGTGTACATCGGGGCGATTGGACTGATTCTGACCCTGTTTTACCACGGCGCTGAAAACGACCGCGCCATTGTAAGAAACTGCGTCAATTGTCAGGCCTGCAAGGAAGTCTGCCCGGTTGCTATCGATCTCCCCTACCTGATCAAGAAGACCTACCGCGCGGTCATGGATGTTGATGGAAAGACCCCGATCAAGAACCATATCCTTGCTCGCGTGATGAAGAACCGAAAACTGTTTCATTTTATTTTGCGCAAGGCTTCTCTGGCCCAGAGGCCGTTTGCGAAAGGGGCTCCCATGATCCGGCATCTGCCCCACTTTTTCGAAAAGGCGCACGGCTTCAGGAGCCTGCCGACAATTGCCCGGATTCCTCTGCGGGATCGCTGGGAGAACCTGAATACAAAACCTCGAAACCCTGCATTATGTGTCGGTTTTTTCGGGGGGTGTGCCGTCGATTTTATCTATCCAGAGCAGGCCGAGGCTCTTGTGGCTCTGCTCGACGGCCATCGCGTCGATCTTGATTTCCCCATGGAACAGACCTGCTGCGGTTTGCCGGCGATGATGGCGGCCGAGGAAGGAACCGCAAGAGAGCTGGCGCTTCAAAATGCTGCGGCATTTTCCCGGCAAAAGTATGATTATATTCTCACCTTGTGTGCTTCCTGCGCATCCCACATCCGGCACAATTACGAAAAACTTTTTTCCGGGCGTACGGCAGAAGGGGACATGGTTTCAGGATTTACCGAAAAAGTTATCGATTTCAGTTCTTTCATGGCCAATGTGATCCAGATCATACCGGAAGACTTTATACCTGACCGGAAACGGGTGGCCTACCATGCCCCCTGCCATCTTTGCCGGGGACTGAAGGTGACAGCGGAACCGCGGGAACTGATTAAAACCTCCGGAGCGGAGTATGTGCCTTCCAGAGACGAAGATGTCTGTTGTGGTTTCGGAGGGTCCTATTCCGTTGACTTCCCGGAGATTTCATCCGCGATTCTCGCCAAAAAGCTAAATATGGTGGAGCAGTCCGGTGCGGACATGCTGGTGACCGATTGCCCGGGGTGCGTCATGCAGCTCCGGGGCGGCATGGACAAACGCGGCAGCCGTATGGCGGTCAAGCACATCGTCGAGCTGCTAGCCGGCAGGCAGCATCCATAACAGGGAAAGCGTATGAACACCATCGCTTTGTTTCGGGAAATCACCTGGCAGCTATACCCGCAAAATTCGATCATTTCAGCTCCCCACTGTTCCCCCGGTCATCGCAGACCCGTCGGTGCTGCCGCCGGATCAAACGATTGACGGCCTGTGGCACCTATTTTGCCATACGGTGCACGGCGTCTATCATTACACCTCCGCGGATGGCTTTCAATGGCGAAAGGTCCAGTACCTGTTTCCCAATGGCATGTGCTGGCAGTCACGCATCGTGGTGCGCACCTCCAGAGATCTATACCACTGGAGTCGACCGCAAGAAGTTTTGAGCCCCTGTCTGCCCTGGCATCATCGCCCCGGGTGGGGGTTTGGGCCGGCGGTAAGCAACCCCTGTGTCGTCAGGGTCGACGGCAAGTATCGCCTCTACTACAGCGCTTCCCTCGTTCGACTGGAGGATTGCGGATTCAACGAACCGGCCTACATCGGGGTAGCCGAGGCGGACCATATTCAGGGCCCATACGAACCCCGCGAAAAACCATTGATTTCACCCGATCCCAGTCACCCATAGCGGAACCTGGGCGCCGGTGCCATAAAAGTGCTGAAAGTATCGGACGGTTTTGTCGCCTTTCAAAACGGCATCTATCTGGATGAGGACGGCAAGAGCCGTTCGGCCATTCTCATGCTGACATCGTTGGACGGCCCGGCATGGGAACCGGCCGGCCGGGAACCGATTCTGAAACCCTCCAGGGGGTGGATGAAATCCCATATTTATGCGCTGGATGTTGCCCGGGATCGGCAAAACAATCGATGGTTTTTGTACTTTAACGCCAGGAACGACTGGCACTGGACCAAGGGGAAGGCAGCGATCGGGTTGTTGGTGGGCACAGAAAGATCGTGAGTTTCGGCATTGCATTGACAGGGCATACGGAAGCGCTTACTTTATTGGGCACAGCGTCAACCACGACAGCAACCTGATTTAGAGGAAAGAGACAGAACCGACGGACGTAGAACAACCCTGGAAAACCGAAATAGCATGAAGCAACCAAAGCCAGCGCAAATTCCTCCCAATGTAACCGAAATCATACTGGAAAGTATATCCGACGGCGTGTTTACCGTTGATCCCAGATGGCGCATTATGTCGTTTAACCGCGCTGCTGAAGAAATTACCGGTATTCCCCGTTCGGAAGCCGTCGGGAGGCAATGCTGGGAGGTTTTTCGTGCCAATATGTGCGAGGGAGACTGCGCTTTGAAACGGACCATGAAGGGGGGCCGTTCCCTGGTAAGCACTTCTACCCACATTATCAACAGCGATAAAAAACGCATTCCGATTACCGTTTCCACCGCGTTGCTCAAAAACGAAGACGGGGAAATTCTGGGAGGCGTCGAAACGTTTC
>CAZKYZ010000283.1:0-5334 GCA_964557055.1 uncultured Desulfobacterales bacterium | reverse complement strand
TGGTGGATTGGCCATCGGAACCATGGGGCTCATGGTCGCCGTATCGGCCATGAACGGTTTGAGTGTGGCCGGCATGGCCATCGGCGCAAGCATTGCCATGCCTGAAATGCTTAAGCGAAAGTATGACAAGGTCATGGTGACTGGCGTCATCCAGGCCGGCAGTTCCCTGGGGATCATGGTTCCTCCCAGCGTCGTTTTGGTCCTCTACGGCATGATCGCCCGGCAGCCCGTCGGCCAGTTATGGCTTGCCGGGGTTTTCCCAGGGCTCCTGCTGGCAGGCCTGTTTATCGCCTACATCTATATCAGATGTCGATTGCAGCCCCACCTGGGCCCCGCCTTGTCAAAGGAAGAGCTGGCGTCGATAACCTGGGGGCAGAAACTGCGCCTGCTGCGGGCCGGGATCGTTCCCCTGGTCATCATTTTTTCCATGACCGGACTGTTTCTCATGGGTATCACCAGTCTCGTTCAATGTTCGGCAGCCGGAGCGACCGCAACGACCCTTGCGGCGCTCGTCAAAGGACGCTTAACCCGGCGGGTGATGGATGAGACATTAAAGAATACGCTGAGCGTCAGCTGCATGTTCATGTGGGTGATTCTTGCGGCGCTCTGTTTTGGTGCCGTTTTTGACGGTCTGGGCGCCGTGCACGCCATACAGTCGCTGTTTATCGACCGGTGGGGTCTCAGCCCGATGGGGGTGCTCGTAATGATGCAGTTGTCCTACATCCTGATGGGCATGTTCCTGGACGATACGGCCATGCTGATCATTGTTGCGCCGCTGTATGTACCTTTAATTATCAACCTGGGATTCAATCCGATCTGGTACGGGGTACTCTATACCATCACCTGCCAGATCGCCTACATGACACCGCCCTTTGGCTACAACCTGTTTCTGATGAAGGCCATGGCACCCAAGGAGGTGACCCTGGCGGATATTTATCGATCGATTGTACCGTTTGTACTGGTTATGATGCTCGGTCTAGTTATCGTGATAATCTTTCCCGATATCGCTTTGTGGCTGCCCAAAATATATTTCGGGAAATGATGCCGGGTACGAGCCCGGCAGTCGATTATTAAAATACAAAACTGGGGCCGGCCCAACGGCAGGCCCCGGTTTTTATGGTTTTGCCTGTGATAACGGAAAAATTCAATCCCTGGCATGGCCGACTGACATTTATCCGCAATATTCCATAAAATCTTTTCTAAACAAATAAAAAAAAGGGATTACAAACCGAAGTTCGTAACCCCTTGTATTTACTGGTGGGCCGTGAAGGAATCGAACCTTCAACCTACTGATTAAGAGTCAGGTGCTCTGCCTGGTTGAGCTAACGGCCCCTGCAACAAAAAAAAATTTCTAACAGGTTCGATCAGGCTTGTCAAACTGTTTTTGACAGGTACGCGGCCGGCTGCGGAGCAGGAAGAAAATCGTTGGTGTCATTGACGCCAGGGCGGTTTTTCCCGTTTTCGTTTGCGCTTTTCCCTCGATTTGTTCAACGGGCCGCCGCTCTGTGAAAGGCTCTTTTCGAGGTCTAGTTCAAAACTGCCACCAGGGGTTGCCGGGGTTTTGGGCATTTTGGGTGCAGGCAGCGGTTTTTCTTTGGGCAACGGTGGGCCGGTGAAGCAGTCGGGCGGCAATTGCCGGGTGATATACAGGGCATCCCCGAACTGCAGGGTCATGATGCCGTTTGCCAGGAGCTGACCGGTCTGCACGGTGAGCATAACGGGCCCGGCATCCTTTCGCAGCGCCATCCGCTCGGCCAGGGGTCGGTCCGACGACAGGACGATGGGTTCTTCGGCGGAAGCGAAGACCCCTTTGGCATGCACATGAGGCCAGGCTTTCTGGCGGATCCCCGTGAAGAGCAGCTTGGGAAGGTTTTCCGCGGGGAGCTGCTTCGGGAGATGATTCCTTTTGCAGGCCCGTATTCGGTTGTCTGCGATTTCAATGGGCGGGTCCGGCAGGCTGATGATCAATTCATATAGGTGCCCCCGGCGGACATGTCGGGAGCCGGGCTCTTCACCGGCAGCCTTCAGGAATTCTTTTACCTTAACGAACCCCTCCGTGTCCGGCAGGAGGCCGAACTCGTCCGGCCGGCGCCCCAGCATATATTCCAGCAGCCGCGCCAACACTTTGAGATCGTTCATTTTGGACATTTTCCGCACCCTCTGTTGCCTGCGTCGCAAACCGTTGACGGCAGTCCTGTTTTATCGGTTATTATTGACCCGGGAACGTCTGTTTGTTAGTCCATGCAACAGTACCCGAAATTTCTTGCCGTGTCCACGGGATGCGGGTATTGTGTTACAAACCGCAAACAACCATTTTCGAAAGGATTGCAGTGATGCACAGAGATATTTCCAGAAAATTATTTCAAGCGGCACAGCAGGTCATTCCCGGGGGGGTCAACAGCCCGGTGAGAGCCTGCAAATCGGTGGGATCGGACCCCCTTTTTATCGAACGCGCCCTCGGCTCAAAGATTATCGACGCGGACGGCAACACCTACATTGATTATGTCGGTTCCTGGGGGCCTATGATTCTGGGCCACCGGCATCCGGAAGTCATTGCCGCCATTACGGATGTTCTCGAACGCGGCACAAGCTTCGGCGCGCCTACGGACCTGGAAACCAGGCTGGCCCAGCTCGTCATCGAGGCAGTGCCTTCCGTGGAAATGGTGCGAATGGTCAACTCCGGAACCGAGGCCACCATGAGTGCCATTCGCCTGGCCCGGGGAATAACCGACCGGGACACCATCATCAAATTCGACGGGTGCTACCATGGGCATGCGGACTCTCTGCTCATTGAGGCGGGGTCCGGCGTGGCCACCCTCGGCATTCCGGGAAGCCCGGGAGTACCAGCTTCTTTTGTGGCCCACACCATTTCCCTGCCGTTTAACGACCTTACAAGTGTTTCCAGGGTTATGGCCGAAAAAGGGCGGGAAATCGCCTGTATCATTCTGGAGCCGGTGGCCGGCAACATGGGCATGGTGCTCCCGGACAAGGACTTCCTGGAAGGTCTGCGGGATATTACCGAGCAGAACGGTGCTTTGCTGATCTTTGATGAGGTGATGACCGGATTCCGGGTGGCTTATGGCGGTGCACAATCTTTGTACGCAATTTCACCGGATCTTTCCACTTTCGGAAAGGTTATCGGTGGGGGGCTGCCCGTAGGGGCTTACGGCGGTAAACGAAAATTCATGGAACACATGGCTCCCCAGGGACCGGTTTACCAGGCCGGCACGCTTTCCGGAAACCCGGTGGCCATGGCCGCAGGGATCGCAACCCTGGGGCTGCTCCGGCAGCCGGGGGTGTACGCGCAACTGGAACGAAAGACCAAAACCCTGCTGGCTGGCCTGCGTCGTGCTGCTGAAAAAAGCGGCATTCCCATAACAGCCGTCAGTATCGGCTCCATGTTCGGCATGTTTTTTACGGACCGCAAGGTGTCCAATTTTGATGATGCCAAGACCGCCAACATAGACCGCTTTACCGCCTACTACCAGGGGATGCTGGCAAAAGGTGTTTACCTGGCGCCCTCCCAGTTCGAGGCCGGTTTCGTATCGACCGCCCATTCCGACGACGATATTGAAACGACCATTTCCATTGCGAAAGAGGTGATGGGAACGCTTGAAAAATAGAACCAAAAAGATACTGATTGTTTTATCCGTCCTGGCGATACTGGTGGGCATCGGACATATTGCTGTCAATTCCCTGCTTGACCCGGACAAATATCTTGCGACGATGGCCGGGGTGCTGAAGGACGCCACCGGGCTGGATTTAAAAACGAAGAGTGGTGCCAGCATCCGGCTTCTTCCGATGCCGTCCATTACCGTGTCCGGTGTGAGCCTGTCCGGTCCGGAAGGTTTGATTGCCCAGGTAGACGGTATTCGTGCCCGGATACGGTTAAGACCTTTATTTAACAAGGAACTACTCGTTTCCGAGCTGCGCCTGGACAATCCCGTCTTTACCCTGGTGAGAAATGAGAAGGGGAATCTCAATATCACTGCGTCATCCGGTAAAAAGAAATCAGAAGAAAAATCAAAAAAAAATGAAAAACTGGCACTGGCGACCGTAGCTGTGGAAAAAGTCATGATTCGAAAAGGACATTTTACTTATCAGGATCACAAATCGAAATTTAATATGGAAACGGAAAATATCACCGCCGACGCAGGTCCTTTGATGGTGATAAGCAATAACCGTCTCGTGTTGAACAGCCTAACACGGTGGCTGCGGGAGGCCCCTATTTCCGGGAAGCTGAATGTGGCGCAAACCAAAATCCGCAAAAGACATATTGAGGACATCGCTTTTTCCTTTACCAACGAAAATGGGATTATCCGCACGGAAGATCTTTCCTACCGTCAGGCAGGAGCGGTGGGCAGCGGAAAGGCGGTCTGGGATACGCTTGCGCCGGAACCGTTTATCGATGCAGTTACGGAGATAGCGGGCATGGATCTCGCCAGTCTTTCGAAAAATCTGTATGACGGGGAGGAGACGGTCACCGGCAGGGCATCCTTTGTCTCCGAGCTGCATTTCCAATGGACAAAAGCCAAAAACAGATGGCGCGGTCTTTCCGGCGAGTTCACTATGGTTTCGGATGGTATGTCCCTGACCGATGTCGATCTGGAAGATCTTCTGGATACTTTCGAAAAAAGTCGCATCGATATCGTTGAAATAGGCGAATATATGGTGTTTGGCCTGTTCGAACCTGTTTTAACGGGTTCTTTTTCGCAGGTCATGGCATCTCATCGTGAAGGGCAAAGTGAGATTCGGCAGCTTCACTCCCAATGGAAAATTCAAAAGGGTATTGCCCGAACAGCGGATGTGGCTTTTGCCACCCGGAAATACCGGGTGGCCATGCAAGGGCAGATCGACCTGGTCGGCAGGGTTTTCAAAGACTTTACCATTGCTGTCGTCGACAAGAACGGATGCAAACGATTTGGACAGACCGTCAGCGGATCGATGGATGGTTCCAAGAAAAATGTGGCCACTTTTGTCGTTGACACGGTTACCCACCCGGTTGCCTCTTTTATAAAAAAAGGGATCGGTATGATTTTTGACTGCGATGTTTTTTACGCCGGCAAGGTGGCGCATCCTGTATCCGCCGAATATTGATTGTTCGGCTCTGATTGGCAGATACGAAAACATCACCACTCAATAAGAGCAAAATCCATTTGTTTCTCCCAACAACAAAAAAAGAAATCGACGACCTGGGCTGGTCCGGCCTGGATGTCATCCTGGTTACGGGCGACAGCTATATCGACAGCCCCTTTGTGGGGGTCTCCGTTATCGGCCAGGTTTTACTGGCGGACGGGTTGCGCGTGGGGATTATTGCCCAGCCGGACATGCATT
>CAZKYZ010000282.1:0-5340 GCA_964557055.1 uncultured Desulfobacterales bacterium | reverse complement strand
GGCACGCGATGTAAATATACCATCTATTATATTTCTTTAACTGGTATGAAATCCTTTTCTTTTTTGAAAATTTTACGGCATCGACGATACAGTACAGCAAGAATAAAAACCCGAATAATACCGATAAAATCAATCCGATAACTTTCGGATACAGGTATATCAGGGGTAAAACAAACAGGAATAAAAGGCCTTGTCCAAAGAAATATAATTGTAATCCTTTTTTGGCTTCACCTGCGTAGAAATGGCCCAATCCAATTGTAAATACCGTCAAAACTCCCGAAACCCATGGTTTCCTTGGTTTATCAAGCACGCTCATCTCCCGTTCAACGTTGCAAAAGCGGAGAATCCCAAATTCCGCGTTACCAATAAGATTATTACAAACCATCTCATGTACAGCAAGAATGATGAGTATCGCCTATACAGCTATACTTTTCAAGTGTTCCGGCCCGATTTTGTTTTGTTCTTATTTCATCCGTTTTGGTGCGGGATACTCTTTTTTCCATTTGGACCATCTGTATCTTTCGGTTTTAACCTTAACGATGATAGACACTTTACATACAATCCGAATCTTGCTAAACATTACGAGATGAAAAGCAAGCTCCCATTCCTTGGATGTCCGACGGAATACCAGGGCTGCCCGGTGATGATCGCGTTGATCAAAAAAGGAGGAAACGCCCGTGTTATCCATTGATTTCGATCCCCAGCTTTGCCAATCCTGTGAAACCATTGATTGCCTGATGCGATGTCAGTACATGGATTTCGACCTCGAATCGGCAAAAAAAGAAAGCATCGCCCTGCTGAACGAAGAAGACTCCCGCGTGTTGCAAGACTGCCTGACCTGCTATGCCTGTGAGGAGTACTGCCCCACAGGCAATCATCCATTTTATCGGATCGTCGAACTCCAGGAAAAAAAAGAGATTTATCCGGCCCCTGTGCCCCTGTACCGGCAGCAGATTGTCATGATGAAGCCCCGGGGGACAATCATGGCGGCCAAGGTTCACAAGCCGGTGATCCACATGTGCTATTTTCCCATGCTGACCGGCGGCATCCGGGGCCGGCTGTACGAAGGGGCTTCGGTGATTGTCGGCAGCGACATCTTCTGCAATATCATGTGGCTCCATTTTGCCGGCAATTCCCTGATCCGGGAGCGTCTGCCGAAAATGATCGAAAATATCTGGACACTTTATCTGCGGGACAGCGGCGTGGACGAACTGGTGTGCTTCCACGATGAATGCTACGGCACGTTCACGCATCTCGCTCCGGCTTTCGGCATCGATGTGCCGTTTCGCAGCGTACACCTGTTCGACTATCTTTCCCGGCGGCTGGATGTGCTTTCAGCAGAGATCCGGCCGGTCGGCGCCAAGGTGGCCTACCAGCGCCCGTGCTCCAACCGCCTGGTCCCGGAGACAGCCAAATTCGTGGACGAAATATTCGACAAGATCGGCGTGACACGGGTGACGAGAACCTATGACCGGGAAAACGCACTGTGCTGCGGTGGGGTCCCCCGGATCCACCAGCGGGACGAACTGGCCGACGACATCCAGAAACGGAACCTGGACGACATGGTGGCGGCCGGTGCCGAATACTGCGTGTTCAATTGCCCGGCCTGCATGATGACACTCGGGGAAGCAGTGGCCCAGCGCGGAATCATGCCGATCCTCATGAGCGATCTTTGCCAGATGGCTCTCGAATCTACTCCCGAAAGCGAGGTGACCGGATGAAAGCAATCATTCCAAAGCTTCGGGAAATTGTCGGTGATCAATATGTTTCCGACCACCCGGAGGAGCGCTACATCTATTCCATGGACCCCGGCACCATGGCACCAAAAACACCCGATTGCGTCGTCATGCCCAACAGCGCCGATGAGGTCCGGCGGATCATGCTCCTGGCCAACGAACATCGTGTCCCGGTGGTGCCCATGGGTGCCGGTCTGGTGCTCTCCGGACTGACCCGCGCTTTGAAAGGTGGGATCATCCTCGACATGAAACGGATGAACCGGATCCTGGAAGTCAATCCGGTGAGCCGGTATGCGGTGGTCGAGGCCGGCACTTCCGAAGGTATGCTGCAGGCTTACCTGAAAAAGCACTTCCCCCAGCTCAAGCACTCCGCCCCGGACGCACCGCCCATCGCAACTGTGGCCGGCAACGTAGTGATTCACGGTTCTGGCCACATCTCCCACGCCGGCGGGTTCCATTCCGAAATGCTCACCGGGCTCGAAGTCGTGCTGCCCACCGGCGAATTGATTCGGGTGGGATCCTGTTCGGCATCCCCATACTGGTTTTCCCGGGCCCCGCTGCCCGATCTGGCCGGACTGTTTCTCGGGTGGGCCGGTACAACCGGGGTGGTAACCCGGGTGGGCATCAAGCTGTATCCGAACCTGCCTTTCAATGATGTAGGCATTTTCGTCACGGAAGACGCCGGAACCATGCCCGACATCCTGGGACGCTTGACCGCGGTTCAGGTTGCCGAAGATGTGACAACCTGGATGACCCCCAAACCGGATTGGGCCCGGGGCTTTCAGCACTGTAATGTCAATTACTGCGCCCAGACACCCGAAGAACTGAAGTGGAAGCGAAACCTTCTGCGGGCCTCGGTCAAGCATTATATCGACAAAAAAACGGGTGGGTTTATGGTGGTTCCGCCGGCCATGAAAGGAGGCTTTTTAGAGGCTCCCGCCCGGCAGCTTTCCCGGTTTGCCGATGTTCGCAAAGGCGGGGGCTTTGAATACGTGGGGGCGATCATGCCGGTGGATCTCTATCCCGAAGCCTACCGGATCGGTCTGGAGATATCCACCCGCTGCGGTGTGACCTATTCCCTGGGCTCGCGGATCATCGGGATCAACCACTGCATGATGTTTTTTTATGCCTACGCTTTCAATCGGGCGGACGCCGAGGATGTCGCCAGAGCTCAGCGGGCCCTGGAGGAGACCAACCAGGCCGTGCTCGACATGGGCGGCATTCCATGGAAGGCCGAAGCACCGGCCCAGCAGCAGATTATCAGCAAAATGGACCCGGCCACATTCGACCTCATGAACCGGATCCGCAAACTGTTGGACCCGAACGATATCATGAATCCTGGCAACTGGGAGAAGGCATAATGGAACATTCGGAGATACTGCACCGTTGTTTTCGCTGTGGATACTGCAAGCTGCCGGAAAATTACGTGGACCTGAACTGCCCGGCATACCTGCAGTATCGGTTTGAAACCTATTCACCGGGCGGCCGGATGTGGCTGCTCCGGGCCTGGCTGGATGGTAAGATCGAAGCCTCTTCCCGGTTCCAGGAAATCATGTATTCCTGCACGAGCTGCGGCAATTGCGTGACCCATTGCACGTTTCCCAAGTTCAAAGACCAGCTTCTTTTGGCCATGACCGCCGGCCGGGGGCGATTGGTCCAGGCAGGAAAGGTACCGCCTAAGGTGCGCGACTGCCTGACCAGTCTTCAGTTTCACGGCAATCCGCTTCGTGTACCCGCCAAGCGGCGGGGTGACTGGACGGAAGATATGGACATCGAACCGTACGACGGCCAGGACTACCTTTTATTTGTGGGGGATGCCGCCAGCTGTACACCTCGCGGCGGCGAGGTCGCCCGGAGTATCGCGGATCTGCTTCTTTTGAGCGGTGTGTCTTTCGGCATTCTCGGGAAAATGGAGCGCTCCGACGGCAACGACGCACTGGCCATGGGGGAAGCCGATCTTTTCCGGATGCTGGCCGAAGACAATATCCGCTGTTTTGGGGAAAAGGGTGTGAAAAAAATCATTACCGTTTCCCCCCATTCGTTTCACGCCTTGAAAAACGAGTACCCCTTGCTGGGCAGTGATTTCCAAGTTTTTCACTACACCCAGCTGCTTTCATTCCTGACGAAAAAATGGAACTTTGCAAAGCCAGCAGGCGGACTCCGGGTTGTTTTTCACGACCCCTGCTACCTGGGCCGCCACAACCTGGACTACTTCTCCCCGCGGCAGATTCTCAAGGCGCTGCCGGGGCTGGAACTGGTGGAAATGGATCGGAGCATGGGCAACGCGCTGTGCTGCGGGGGTGGCGGCGGGAACCTGTATACCGATATTCTGGGTGGTGGTGAGGATGCCGCCGCCCGGGTGCGGGTGCGCGAAGCCGCCGGGACCGGTGCCAAAATTCTCGCCGTTGCCTGCCCGGGATGTGCCGTAATGCTCGCTGACGCGGTCAATATGGAACAGCCGGCACCGAAGATCCGGGTGATGGAGATCAGCGAAATTGTCCGCGAGATGTTGAACGGATAACCACTGGCGGCATATCCTCATAAAATCGTCAAAAAGGAGCAGCAATGACATCCTATCGATATCCGCAAGCCCAAAAGGCGTTTGACCTGGCCCAACAATATGAAAAAAAATGCACCGGCTGTGCCCAATCCACGCTGGCAGGCATTTTCGATGCTCTCGACATTCAAAACGATGATGTGTTCAAAGCGGCCAGCGGCATGGCCGACGGTTTGGGGTTGACCGGAAACGGCAGCTGCGGTGCCCTGGTGGGTGCCGCCCTGGCGATCGGATATCTTTTCGGGCGCGAACGCAAGGATTTTGCCGACATGATGGCGGCCATGGATTCTTATCTCATGGTCAAGTCTCTGCACGACCGCTTCGTGGAAACCCTCGGCCATTGCCGCTGCCACGACCTCCAGCGCAGCCTGACAGGGAGGACCTACAACCTGTATGACCCCGGGGATCTCAAGCAGGCCTTTGCTGACAACATGATAGCCCACTGCTCCCGGGTGACCGGCACTGCGGCCGCCATGGCCACGGAAATCATACTGGATGCGAAAAATACAAAAAAAGCCTGCAACTTTAAGGCTTGATTGAGATGCTATGTTGCCAACAAAAACGTTACTGTTGTTGAAGAGACTCTCTCCCGGCATTTGACACCCAGGTTCGAAGAAATAGAAACAAAAAAATGCCCAACTTTTTTTGTTTCACTTCACAATACGCAGTTTATGGGTTTGATCAAGTTTGTAAGCCAATTCCCTGAGGATAATCGCCGAAGCTTCTGTTTCGCTTAACAGTAGCCGACCGGAAGTGAACCGGCATGATTTCATTAAGGGACTGTCCGGCTCCATCAGGTCAAAATTGTTCCGGATGTATTCTCCTACGGTATCATTGAGCAAAGGCAATTCACCGGCACTCATGTTGGCGATTGTCGTCTTATCCTTTAAGGAGAGGCGCTTTAGCAACAGTTCTAAAGCTTCTGCGACAGTTCGGGGTTTCCTATTGGCCATTTTTAAAGAAAGTAAAGTGCTATTTCCGCTTTAACCCCAAGCGGCGGGCACTCAACATAAAATTGGGCAAACGCCCCCTGCTTTTCACGTCCCG
>CAZKYZ010000281.1:0-5408 GCA_964557055.1 uncultured Desulfobacterales bacterium | reverse complement strand
CGCCTCCACGCCTGGATTTAATACCATATCGGCTCAACATTTTTGTATTTTTTTGGAACAAATTATTACAAATATGTAAATAAATATTTTAATTGCGATCTTTCAAAAACAACATAATATTATGTATATATTATAAAATATACTATTTTTACGCTTGGCACAACTATTGCGGTTATTATTGATAATATGAAAACTGAATCGACAAATTTGTCAACCAAGCTGCTCCGGGAACGAGAATTGCTCATTGCGGGTCTTGATAAGATCGGCATTGCCGCTGTGTTGCAAAAAAATGCCGCCGCCCTCGATGATTATTTCCGGGAATCGTTTGAAAACAGCATGGTCGGCCCTGCCCTCAATTTCAGCAAAAATCCCTTCGCCATCATTGCTTTAGGGGGATACGGCCGGCAGGAACAATGTGTTTATTCGGATGTTGACCTGCTGATCCTCTTTGAAAAATCGGTCCCCGTTCATACAGAAAAACTGGTCCGGGAGATGATTTACCCGCTATGGGACATCGGCCTTGACGTCGGCCACGCCACGCGCACCCTTAAAGAATGCCTGAAACTGTCCGGTGATGATTTCGAGGTCCTGACATCCCTTCTCGATGCCCGTTTTATCTGCGGCATGTCACAACTATATTCCAAACTGGTAGAAAAGTTTTTTAAATCGGTCATCGGCAGGCGATCGTCCAGGGTTATCACCTGGCTGGTGGAACGTAATTTTCAGCGGCATTTGCATTATGGTGATTCCTCGTATCTGCTGGAACCCAATCTGAAGGAAGGACAGGGCGGCCTGAGAGATTTCCACACCATGCTCTGGATATCCCGGATACAGTCGGGTCTTCAGCTGCCCCGGGATCTGGAATATTTCGGATTCCTGTCGCATAACGAATACGCACTGCTGGAGACCGCCATCACCTATGTATGGAATGTTCGCAACCGGCTGCATCGCATGGCAAAAAGAAAATGTGACCAGCTCTATTTTGAAAACCAGATAGAATTGGCTGAAAACATGGGCTACTCGCAAAAAAACGGCCAGATGCCGGTAGAAGCTTTTCTCGGTGAACTGCACGGTCACATGGAAACCGTCAAACAGATTTCGAAAATGTTTCTTTACGAACAGGGTTATGACCGCAACTTAAAAAAAAGACGCGTGAAAAAGATGGCGCCGACTCCCCTTGCAACGGCGGAGGATTTTGTCGTCAGCCGGGGAACACTTGGTTTCGCTTCCCCGGAAGCAATTCCAAACAACCCTTCCCTGCTGATGTATATCTTTCGGGAAAGCGCCCGCCATCAAATGCCGTTGAACACGGAATCCCGCAGGCTGATCCGTGATTTTCTATACCTTGTTGACGACCACTTTCGATTTGACAAAAAAATCAACAGGCTCTTTGATCACGTTCTGACCACCCCGGCACCTCGATTTAATGTACTCAACGAAATGCTGAATTCCGGGTTTTTAGCCCGGTTTATTCCGGAATTCCGATCCGTTGAAAACAGGATTCAGTATGACGAATACCATCTCTACCCTGTTGATCGGCACCTGTTGCGCTCCGTGCAGATCGTAAAGACTTTCGGTGCCGAAAACGATATCACCGGCGATACCTTCTGTGGCGACCTCTACCGCGAGGTGAAATCCAAACGAATTTTACTTTGGGCAACCCTGCTGCACGATATCGGCAAAGGTAATTCCAGAGGCAACCATTCCCAGGTCGGCGCCGATAGGGTCCCAACCATTCTGGCGAACCGACATTTCACTGCCAAAGATGTCGATCATATCCGCTTTCTGGTCGCCGAGCACCTTGTGTTGATTAAGACGGCGACCAGACGAGACATCAACGACGAAGAAACATCTATTCAACTGGCGCGCAGCATCCAGGACGAAGACACCTTGAAAATGCTCCATCTGTTGACTGTGGCGGACGCCATGGCTACCGGCCCGAAAGCCTGCACGCAGTGGTCTATGGCCCTGTTAAAAAATCTGTTTTTCAAGATTTCTAACATTCTCAAAAAAGGTGAGCTCGCCAGCAAAGGGGCCGTTCAATTGTTGGAAAAAAAACGCCAGGCGGTTTTGGCAGCCGACAATGGAAATCTGACCAATCGCAAAGAATTGTTCACGTTCATGTCTCCTCGCTATCTCCTTTATTCCAGCCCCGCAGACATCGTCAAACACGCAGCGCTTTTCTTCCGGCTCAAAGACCGCGACTTTGTATGGGAGATCGAATCGGACAGTGGCTCAAAAACCCGTACCGTAACGATCTGCGCCAAAGATACCCCCGGCCTGTTTTCAAAACTCGCCGGCATGTTTACCCTAAACGGAATGGACATTCTGGATACTCAGGTTTTTACCTGGCGCAACAATGTCGCCCTGGATATTTTTAAAGTAACGCCTCCGCCGGATGAACTTTTCGAGGACCAAAAATGGAAACAGGCCGAGAAAAGTCTTGGGGACATCCTGTCCGGCAGAATCGACATTGACGCAGCTCTGCACAACAGGCTGGATGTATCCGCCCGGACCCAGGCGGCCCCGGTGAACAGGACCGCCGACAAGATTGTCGTAGATAACGACACCTCCAGTTTTTTCACGATCATTGAAGTCTTTACACGCGATTTTCCCGGTTTGCTCTACCGCCTGACCAGTAAACTGGTCGATTTGCGGCTGGACATCTGGGTGGCCAAGATTGCAACAGCCTCCGACCAGGTTGTGGATGTATTTTACGTGCGCGACTTCGACGGCCAGAAGGTGGACGACCCGGAGCAGGTGGCGAAAATTACCAAAGGCCTATTAGCCCAATTAGACGGGGACCGCAATGAAAAATCATAACAGCAGATTTTCTAGTAAAAGCATTAGGCAAAAATTTTAGTAGCCGTGTCCAGGCTAAAACATAAGATGGGCTATGACGACTCTCTGGACGTCTTCGGTGTTCACGGTATTTGCGGTATTTGGGGCGCCATCGCAACCGGGATCTTTGCAACGCCAGCCATCAACCCGGATGCCGTTGGTTTGCTGTACGGAAATCCCGGCCAGGTCGGCATTCAGGCGATATCCATACTTGCAACCGCCGCCTATACCGCCGTGGCAACCCTGGTTGTGGTTTTGATTACCCGGGCGGTTGTCGGGGGATTGCGGGTTTCAGAGGAAGATGAAATCCAGGGGCTGGACAGTTCCACTCATGGAGAACGCGGGTTCGAAATCATTTAACTACCATTTGCAGTGCCGGGATAAACCGTTACGGGGGTCTGACCAATGAAAAAAATCGAAGCCATCATCAAACCGTTCAAACTGGATGATGTCAAGGAAGCACTGAACGAAATCGGTATTCAGGGAATGACCGTTTCAGAAGTCAAAGGGTACGGCCGCCAGAAAGGCCACAAGGAAATATATCGTGGGGCGGAATATGTCGTCGATTTCATTCCCAAGGTTAAAATTGAACTCGTGGTGCCCGCAAAAAACGTCGAAAAAGTAATGGACACCATCTGCCGATCCGCCAACACCGGCAAACTGGGCGACGGCAAAATATTCGTTTTCCCGATAGAAAGTGCGCTGCGCGTCCGTACCGGTGAAAAAGGGAAAGATGCCATCTGATTTTCAATTGGGCGGCATTTATATATTGTGTAAAACAATTTATCAACAGTCAATAGACAGATACATCAACAAGGAGAAAAAAATCATGACACCTGAACAAGTTTTTGCACTGGTAAAGGAAAAGGAAGTCAAGGCCGTAGATATCCGTTTTCTGGATTTTCTGGGATTGTGGCAGCATCTCACCTTTCCCACCCATCAACTCGAAGAGTCCAGCTTCATAGATGGTTTTGGTTTCGACGGCTCCAGTATCCGCGGCTGGCAGCCCATCCACGCCAGCGACATGCTGGTGATTCCGGATGCCGACACCGCCAAGATCGACCCGTTTTTTGAAGTTCCCACCCTGGTGATGATCGGCAACATCTTTGACCCGATCACCAGAGAAGCATACACCCGTGATCCGCGCAACATTGCCAAAAAAGCGGAAAGCTACCTCAAAAGCACCGGTATCGGCGACACTGTTTTTATCGGACCGGAAGCCGAATTTTTTATCTTTGACGACATTAAATTTGATTCCAACCAATATATGGCTTTTTACGAAATCGATTCCATTGAAGGCAGCTGGAACACCGGACGGGAGGAAGGGCCCAACCAGGGGTACAAGCCCCGTTACGGCCAGGGATATTTCCCGGTTCCGCCCATGGACAAGCTCCATGATCTGAGAACCGAAATGATGCTGACCATGGAAGACCTGGGCATTGACATCGAGTGCCAGCACCATGAAGTCGCCACCGCCGGTCAGTCGGAAATCGATATGCGCTTCAAACCGCTGCTGGAAATGGGCGACCAGCTCATGTGGTTCAAGTATGTCATTAAAAATGTCGCCTACAAAGCAGGCAAAACGGCTACCTTCATGCCGAAACCCCTGTATGGTGACAACGGCTCCGGGATGCACACCCACATCAGTATCTGGAAAGACGGCAACCCATTGTTTGCCGGCGACAAATATGCCGGGGTTTCCCAGGATGCTCTGTATGCCATCGGCGGTATTCTGAAACACTGCAAGGCACTTTGCGCGTTCACCAACCCGACAACCAACTCTTATAAACGACTGGTCCCCGGGTACGAAGCGCCGGTAAACCTTGCGTATTCCAGCCGGAACCGGAGTGCTGCCGTGCGGATTCCCATGTACTCCGACTCCCCCAAAGCCAAACGGATCGAATTCCGTACGCCGGATCCCTCCTGCAACGGCTACATGGCCTTCTCTGCCTGCATGATGGCGGTTCTGGACGTTATCTAAAACAAAATCGACCCGGGTGATCCGCTGGACAAGAACATCTACGGATTGCCGCCGGAAGAACTGGCCCAAATTCCATCCGCGCCAGGCTCGCTGGAAGAAGCCCTGGATGCCCTGGAAGCCGACCACGACTTCCTGCTCAAAGGCGATGTTTTTACTCAGGATGTCATTGACATGTGGGTGAAATACAAACGCGAAAACGAGGTTGCCGACGTGAAACTGCGCCCGCACCCCCAAGAATTCGCTCTTTATTTCGATATTTAATCAGAGAAAATCAGTAGCCCCCCCCCAAAAAAGCGGCGCTTTCGAGCGCCGCTTTACTTTTTTGCAACAACGAATTTGAACTGGAAACCGGGACCCGCTTTTCAAACCAGAATTGTCAACAAAAACGGTCTGAAACCCGCCTTTTATCCTGTGGCCCATCAATGCAGCATTAGGTTTTTGGTGCCCAACCTGCCATAAAATACAAATTTGTTGTTTAATATGTATTACTAAACATTTATGTCATATTTTGATGGAACACACCAATAAGTCAGAATTTATATTATGTATAAATTACAAGATGTTATACCATTTGCGTGTCTTGGCA
>CAZKYZ010000280.1:0-5408 GCA_964557055.1 uncultured Desulfobacterales bacterium | reverse complement strand
CGTGGCCGCTTTTCTGCTCATATTTGTGCGCCTTTTCTATCTGCAGGCCGTCCAGGGAAAAGAGCTTCGCAGGCTGTCGGAGAACAATTGTATCCGCCTCCAGAGCATTGATGCACCGCGGGGGCTCCTCTTTGACAGAAACGGGGAACTGTTGGTGGACAACCGGCCGTCTTTCAATCTTGCCATCGTAACCAAAGATGCGGCTCCGTTGAAAGACACGTTGAAAAAATTGTCGGAATATACGGGTATCCCAGAAACGGAATTTGTCCAAAAAATTCACAAAAGCGGAAATGGCTACTCCTATCGGCCGATTATTTTAAAAAAAGATATCGGCCGGGATCTGCTGGCGGTGGTCGAGGTTCGCAAGTTTGACCTCCCGGGCGTAGAAGTCCAGGTCGCTCCCCGGCGCCAGTACATCGAAGAACGCAGCGCCGCCCACATGATCGGCTATTTGAGTGAAATCAACCCGGAGGAACTGGAAAGCGGCAAATACTCCGGGTGCCGGAGTGGCGATTTCATCGGCAAGTTCGGCGTGGAGAAAGAATTTGAGCACCGTTTAAGGGGGGAGCGCGGCGGCCAACAGGTGGAGGTAAATGCCACCGGCAGGGTGGTTCGCGTGATCAAAACGGTCGATCCCAGAGCAGGAAACAACCTGGTGTTGACCATTGATAATTTATTACAGCAGCGTACCGAGGAGCTCCTGTCCGATGTTAGCGGCGCAGCCGTGGCTATGGATCCACAAAATGGTGAGATACTGGCTATGGCGAGCAGCCCGACATTCGACCAGAATGCTTTTGTCAGCGGTCTTTCACAAGAATACTGGGATTCCATTCGGAACAATCCGAACCATCCCATGGAGAACAAAGCCATTCAGGGGGAATATCCACCGGCATCCACTTTTAAAATTGTCACTGCCATGGCAGGTCTTGAAGAAGGCGTTATCGATTTAAACACGACCATGTTCTGCCCGGGTCATTATCAGTTCGGCGATCGTTTGTTTCACTGCTGGAAAAGGGGGGGGCATGGCAGCGTCAATGTCGTGAAAGCGCTGGCGGAGTCGTGCGATGTTTATTTTTACCAGGTGGGCTTGAAGCTGGGCATTGACCGCCTGGCATGGTATGCCAAAGCCTGCGGACTGGGGGCACCTTCCGGTATCCAACTCGATCAGGAGGCCAGTGGCCTGATGCCTACGGCTGCCTGGAAACAGAAACGCACAGGAATACCCTGGCAGAAGGGGGAGACCCTGTCGGTATCCATCGGCCAGGGGTATGATTTGGCCACCCCGATTCAGATGATGGCCCTTACTGCTGCCATCGCCAATGGTGGTTCGATTTTAAAACCGGTCATCGTCAAAACGGTCGAAACTCCGGAAGGGGAAAAGCAGCCGGTGAGCAGCCGGATGGTTTCCGGTATGCTGCCCGTCAGCCCTCAGAATCTTGCGATCATTCGAAAGGGCCTATGGGACGTCGTCAATGGCCCCCGGGGAACAGCCAGGATAGCGCGATTGAAGAACGTGGCCATCAGCGGAAAAACCGGTACAGCCCAGGTTGTCGGACGCAAGAAAGATGAAACCGAAACTCCTAAAAACAGGGCCCAACATTTAAAGGCGCATGCCTGGTTTGTGGCTTACGCGCCTGCCGAGGAGCCGAAAATAGCCATCGCCATAATCGTTGAACACGGAGAGCATGGTTCCAGTACGGCCTCCCCGATTGCCCGGGAAATGGTAAAAGCATATCTCCGGCAGGGAGATAACGGATAAAGCTAGCGCCGGGCCATTCGGAGGGAGCCGCCAACGGCAAACCTTCCGCTGGCATGCCTGGCGAACAGCAAAAAGATACCATAAAAAAGGTGCCCTTTTCAGATACCGGCAGAAACCTCCCGTATCAATCCTGTTCGAATGGGACCTGCGGGAGCAGGGTTTGGCGAATATGTTTGACAGACGGCTGATACAAAATTTTGACTGGGGACTTCTGGCGTTGACCGTAGCTTTGAGCGCCATCGGCGCTCTATCCTTGTACAGCGCGGTTACCGCCGGCCTTGTGAACCCCGATAAAACCGTTTATTACAAGCAGCTGATCTGGCTTGCTGCTGGATTGGCCGTCTTGACTACGATTCTTTTCGTCAGTTACAAAAGCATGGAACGCTGGGCGTATTTTATCTATTTTATCTGCATATTGTTGCTGATTGCCGTTCTTTTTTTCGGATCCGTGGGCGGTGGATCGCAGCGCTGGCTTGTTTTCGGGCCGGTTTCCATACAGCCGTCCGAGCTGGCCAAGGTGGCTGTTATCATCATACTGGCTCAATATTATTCGAAACATGCCGACAGCAGAGGGTTCGTCATCCGTGATTTGATCATACCTTTTATATTGATCGCAATTCCGTTTTTTTTGATCGTCAAGCAGCCGGACCTGGGAACGGCCATGATTATCGTTATCATCGCCGGATCAATGACCCTTTATGTAAAAGTCGAAAGACGGACACTTTTTCTGATGGCTTTTCTCGGTCTGATAGCAGGGTTTTTGTTCTGGTTTTTACTCAAAGAATATCAAAAGAACCGAATTCTGACTTTTCTGAATCCGGATCGAGACCCGCTCGGGGCCGGCTACCATATTATCCAGTCCAAGATTGCCATCGGATCCGGGATGATTACGGGAAAGGGGTATTTAAAAGGAACCCAGAATGCCCTTTCTTTCCTGCCGGAGCAGCATACGGATTTTATTTTTTCCGTTTTGGCGGAAGAATGGGGATTTGCCGGATCGGTTTGCCTCTTGATGCTCTTTCTGCTACTGATCTTGTGGGGATTGAAAACAGCCTACGGATGCCGGGATTCTTTTGGAACGATTCTGGCCGTGGGGATCACCGCAATGCTTTTCTGGCAGGTCTTTATCAACATCGGGATGGTAATGGGCCTCATGCCGGTTGTCGGGGTTACACTGCCATTTATTAGCTACGGCGGCTCTTCTGTTATTACCTTCTATATATGCGTGGGTATCCTGCTGAATATTGGGATGCGGAGATTTATCCATGAGTAAAAACGATATGCCGATATTCCTTTCCGATTTGATTCAGCTATGGTGGGACCTATGCGGGGAGATTCACCCATACGGGTATAAACAACACAGATCGAGGTATATATCTATCAGAAATCACAATGTATTTTATCAGAGAACCATTTTTGACCGGGATTCAATCATTTATTGTTTATATGCTGGCGCTGCCAGAAATATCCGGTGATTTTGTCCTCACATGAGGTTTTGAAATATTTGCCGGAATACCGGATGTTGATCCAAAAGAGGAGGAACCATGAAAAAGACCAAAAAAGTTGATGCGATATCCACATTTATCGGGCTTGATGCCGGGATTGAAGGAACCATTGATTTCAAAGGGACCATACGTCTGGACGGCAAGGTTACTGGAAAAATCATCAGTGAAGACGGCACAGTGATTATCGGCGAGAAGGCTGTTATTAATGCGGAAATCAGTGTCGGCGTCGCCATTGTCATGGGGGCGGTGAACGGTGTCATCGAAGCCAAAGATCGGATAGAGGTTTATCCTCCAGGTCGCATCCAAGGCGATATTCAGGCCCCTGCGGTTTCCATGGAAGCCGGGGTCGTTTTCAACGGAAACTGCGCCATGCAGGCCCGTACCCTGGCGATGCAGAAAGGAATGGCTACCAAGGAGAAACTGTCCGTAGTGTCAGAGGGTTGAGGTTCAAAAAAAAAATTGACAATTCAGCAGTGTAAATGTTATAGCCCGCCGGAGTAAATTAGTCGGCGGTTGTCCATTTACGGTAACTGTATTGGCAGATATTTAACGTTACGGAGGCTCCCTAAATGAAATTTTCTGGTTCAAACCGGAAAGGTACCATACCGGTCCTTTTCGTCGGGTCCGCTGTATTGATGTTGTCGGCAGGTTCGGCGCATGCGGCGGGTGTAACCGTTAAGCCCGATTCCTCGACCATCATTCAGATTATCAATTTTGTGTTCTTAATCTGGGCCATGAACATTGTCGCGTACAAACCCATCAGAGGCATCTTGAAGCAGAGATCGGAGAAGGTTTCCGGCATGGAGCAGGGGATCGAATCTGCCGACCGGGATGCCGAAGAAAAGGAACAGGCATTCGCTGAAGGTATCAAGGCTGCCAGGAGGAAGGGCCAACAGGAGAAAGAAGCGTTGATGAACAAGGCCCTGGATGAAGAAAAAATACTGATTCGGGAAATTAATGACAAAGCCCAGGCTGATCTCGCTCAGGTCAGGGAGAAAATTGTAAAGGATGCCGCTGCGGTGAAAGCGATCCTGCAAAAAGAGGTCAATACCTTTGCAAATGCTATCGGGGAAAAGATATTGGGGAGGGCTGTTTGATATGAAAATTCCTTGTTTAGGAAAAAAACAGGCCGGTACGATTCTGTTTGCTGCGGCAGTACTGTTTTGCCTGTCGGTTGTCGTGTCCTTTGCTTCTTCACCCGAGCACGGCGAAGCCGTTGCCAAGCATTGGGGCGATAATTTCGAGTGGCAACGACTAATGAATTTTACCGTTCTGATCGTTGCCCTGTTTTTCCTCTTGCGCAAGCCGGTGGCGAGTGTTTTCTCCGACCGGATCAAGGGAATCCAGGAGCAACTGGACGAATTGGAGAAAAAGAAGTCAGCTGCCGAAAGAAAATTGGCCGAGTACAATAGCAAGCTGTCCGAGTTGGAAGGAGAGGCCGAAAAAATTATCAAGGAATACATTCAGCAAGGCAATGAAGCCCAAAAACGCATCATAGCGGAAGCCAGATCGGCAGCGGACAAACTTGAAGACCAGGCCAAGAAAAGTATATCCAACGAATTCACGCGAGCCAAGGAACAGTTGCAAGCCGAAATTATGGAAGAGGCGCTGGTGAAGGCAGAGGAAATCATAAAGAGCAAAATTTCTGACGACGATCAGGACAAGCTCGTTGACGAATACTTAGAGAAGGTGGTGGCATAATGAAAAAATTTGCGATTGCACGGCGTTATGCCAAGGCACTTCTGCTTATCGGAAAAGAGGACGGTCAGTCCGAAGCCTATAAAAAGGAGCTCAGCGGGTTTTCCGATCTGCTGCAGAATGAACCCGGGCTCGAGCAGGCGATCAGCAACCCGCTGTATGACGCGGCCGGCAGGAAAAAGGTTCTGGAAACGGTTATTCAGAAACTGAGTCTTTCCAAGGTAATGTCCTCTTTTTTGCTGTTGCTCTTCGACAAGGGACGAATCGGTTTTCTTAAGCATATCAGTGATTTTTACAACAAAATGGCGGAGGAATTGGAAGGGATTGCCCGGGCGAGCCTGGTTTCCGCCAAAGAATTGTCGTCGGAGACCGTGGAAAAAATCCGACAGTCACTTTCGAAACGGACCGGTAAGGAAGTCATATTGGATATCGAGCAGGATCCCGGT
>CAZKYZ010000279.1:0-5415 GCA_964557055.1 uncultured Desulfobacterales bacterium | reverse complement strand
CGGTGTACAGGGTCACCTGGACCTTGTCGAGGATCTTGCCGAAATCCTGGTGGAACTTGGCGTGCAGAACCACCCCGATATCTTTGAGGGTAAAGCCCTTCTCAACGGCAGGTTTGCCCACCCGCACCCAGGCGATATCGCGCTGCCCGATGTGCATGACTCCCTGGATGTAGTTGATCAAATGATGGATCTGGCGTTCGATAATAGGCTCGAAATCGGTCTGGAACTCGCGCCCGGCCACCTGCACAAAGATGCCCAGCGGCAGTGTTTCGCCTTCCTTGAGATCACCGATATCTTTGCCCACCACTACCACTTTGCCGTCTTCGATCTCTTTCATATCAGCCATCTTGACCAGTTCGGTGGCCTGGGTCTTGCCGCCGCCCATCTGGCAGTGCAGGTCGGCGCCGCGGACCCGTTCGCCCTCGAAAGCCGGACCGAAGGAACAGGGAATGTCGATTTCGGACACGGTTACCTTGAGGCCCCGGACTTCCACCGATTTCTGGCAGATTTCCTCGTGGGAGACGTTGGCAACCACGTGTTCGTAGGTGCAGATACCGGTGGGCAGGATCTCCGGAATGTCGGTGTCGGCCAGGGTCGGAAAACCCCAGTTGACGCATCCGGCCGCCGCAACACCCCATTCGGTGCCGATGTCGCCAAAGGCGTTGACAAAGGCAAACACGCGGTCCTTGTTGTAGAGCAGGATCTTCTTGTAATCGCCGGGTTGCACCCCACCGAAAGCCATGGCCGCCCGGTTGGCGAAACCAAGGGCGAATACGGCAGACGAAATATCCGGCCCGAAGGGCACGATGCGGGTGTTCCAGCCGATCTGGACACCGGCTTCAATAAGCTGCTGAATCACAGATGTCCCGTTGTGGTTGGCCGCACAGAAAATATAGAGGTTCTTTTTCTGATAGTCTTCCACGATCATCTTGGCGGTCTCGGCATCCGGGCAGGCGCCTACGATGGCCGCAAACCCCGGAGCGGAGCCGTCGACAAACTCGACGCCGCGCTTACGCAGGATGACGTCATCCGCCGGACCGAGCCAGATTTTGCCGTTTTCCAGGTCCGGTTCTTCCCCCGGGACGTAAAAATCCGGTTCTCTCAAAATCCGCAGGGCTTCTATGATTTCATAGCCGAATATGGCAGCCATACCGGCATCCAGAAGAGGACCGAGGTAGGGCAGGTGATTTTTACCCTTGACGTGAGGCGGTAGCAGGCCGCGGGCAAATTCCAGCGGCGCTTTCAGGTCTTCCAGTTTCTCGACCTTCATTCCGGTCAGCGAATAGATCACCGGCAGGTAATAACCGGTGTTGGGAAATTCGATTTTTGAGTCCGCGTTGAACGCTTTCAGTGCGTTTTTGAACTCACCTTCAGCTTGGGAAACAACCTTGTAGCCTCCCTGAATGGCTGCAAATGCAACTAACTTAGACATATCTTTTTCCTCCTTCGTTGAGGATACTGTTCAATCCAATTATGCGTCCAGTGCCTGTCTGCTTGCCATATCCATGAGAACACGATCGCGGGCTTTATCGATGCCGAGTTCTTTGCGTTTCTTGTCGATATGGTCGATCATGAGGTGGGCATGTTTGATGGGGTCGGCTTCCAGGTCCCATCTACCGCCGTACAGCTTTTCCAGTTCCTCGGAGATGTATTTGTGGAAAACGGGCGCACCGGAGGTGGGCAGGTGCAGACCAAAGACGGTGTAGACACCGGATGTTACGAAATAATGACCAATACTGATGGCTTTCTCGCTCATCCATTCGGGCGCGCTGCCGGCTGCCGGCAAATCGCATATATCATTGCCGAGTCCGCCGGCTTTAACTACTTCAGTGGCCGCCAGCAGGATGCGGCTATTGTCCACGCAGGACCCCAGGTGCAGTACCGGCGGAATGCCCACAACTTCACAGACTTCCGCCAGCCCCGGTCCGCAATATACAGCAGCACTTTCAGGTGTCAGTAAACCTTCCATGGCGCAGGCAATACCGTTACAACCAGTGGTCAGAACGATAACATCGTTTTTGATCAGTTCCTTGACCACGGTGATGTGGGCTTCGTTGTGCTTGGTACGGGCGTTGTTGCACCCAACCACACCGGCAATACCACGAATACGGCCGTTGATGATATTGTCATTCAGCGTGTAGTAAGTTCCCCGGAAAGTCCCCCCCAGATGGTACTGGATCGACTCAACACCGAAGCCGCCCACAGCGTTGGCCTTGTACGGCGGAATCATGACGTCCGCACCCCGATTCTGGAAGTTGTCGATGGCCAACCGGACAATCTTTTCAGCATCTTCAATCGCATGATGCTCGTCAAATTCGATATGTATGACACTATCCTGCTCCATCTTGGCAATGGGGTGAGTGGTGATCAGCTTGGTGTGGAAGCATTCGGCCACATTGGCCACATTCTGAAAAATACACTGGATATCCACGACCATGGCATCGCAGGCACCGGTGATGATAGCCATCTCCTGCTGCAGGAAAGTGCCTGCCTGAGGCACACCGTGGCGCTGGAAGATCTCGTTGGCCGTACAGCAGATGCCGCCCAACTGGATCCCCTTGGCACCCTTGGATTTGGCGTAATCGATGATTTCCGGTTTCTGGACACAGGCCACGATCATTTCGGACAGTACCGGTTCATGCCCGTGGACGATGATGTTGACATGGTCTTCCTTCATGACGCCCAGGTTGGCTTCTGACTGCAACGGATAAGGCGTGCCGAAAAGCACGTCCTGGAGGTCGGTGGCCAGCATGGAGCCACCCCAGCCGTCCGCCAGGGCGGCACGCGTACCCTGCTTGATCAGGTTTTTGTAATCCTGGTCAACGCCCATGTGGGTGCGGTGCATAATCTCGACGATCTCGCGGTCGATGTTGCGCGGCAGTACGCCCTGTTTCTTCCATTTTTCATACAGCGGCTTTGGCGCCCGTTTTGGGTACAGCAACTCGGAACCAGGCTTGCCCCATTCGTTCATGGCCTTCTCGGCCACTTCCAGGGCGATTTCATCGATGTCCCGGTCCTGGACCTCGCCATCCACTTCCACAGTGGTGGCCACTTCCAGATGGGGAGCGATCGAAAGCAATTTGTCGATATCTTTTATTTTATAGGCCTCGGTCTCTTTGCGGGCTGCGGAAAGAAATACTTCGGCCACAGATCGCCCATGGTCCGAATGCGCAGCGGCGCCGCCGGCGATCATGCGGATAAAGTTACGGGCGGCAATGGTATTGGCCGTGGCGCCGCAGAGTCCCTTGCGGTTATCTTTGCCTTCGATGCCGCCCTTGGGAAGCGGCAGGCGACAGGGTCCCATGGCACAGTTTTTACAACAGATACCCTGCATGCCGATATTGCAGGGTTTCATCTGGGCGGCCCGGTCAAAAACCGTGTCAATACCTAGTTTCTGGGCTCTGGCCTGCAGTTCCTGGGTACCCTTATCAATGGATATTTCCAGTGGATCGGCCAGTTTGGGTCCTTTTTCTGCTTTTTCTGCTTTTTCTTTTTTTACATCTACCATTAGAGGTTCCTCCTCATGATTGTATGTTCCGATTCCGGGCAATCCTTATCCGAATAAAGACTGCCGGATATCTCTAGAACTAATATAACGGAACTCTTCGGTGAATTCTGTCCAGTGCCTCCAGAATTTTGGCACACTGGTCTTTCTGCTCAACTGCAGCCGTCATGCTAATTTCTGTTACTGTTCCTTGGGCTCCCCTCTCAGCCGCATTTTTCTCACGCTCGGCGGCCCGTTTGAGCCGCAACTCGTTTTCTTCTACATCGCGTTTGGCACGAGCATCTGCGGCTGCTTTGGCTTTGGCCTCTTCTTCCGCGTTGGCTTTGGCCTCGGCATTGGCTGCCGCTTCCGCCTTGGCTTTGGCCTCTGCCTCTGCCTTGGCTTTTACCTCTGTCTCTGCCTTGGCTTTGGCTGCCGCCTCTACCGCAGCGGTGTCCACAGCCGGTGCTGCTTCCGCCTTGGGTTCAGCCGCGGGGGCGACCACGGGGGCGACCACGGGGGCGGCTTTCTTGGGTGCCGCTTTGGGTACCGCTTTGGGTGCCGCTTTGGCGGCTGCTTTCTTGGGTGCAGCCTTCTTGGGCGCCGCTTTTTTCTCTTCTTCGATGGTAAGGTCCGGCTTGGGGGCGTGCGCAGCGTAGTCGATGTCTACATCGTCCAGCTGTTTGGCAATGGCAGCCACATCCGTGGCCATTCCGCCGTCCACACCCAGATCGATAAACGCCTTGACCATCCGGATCGCTTCCGGGTGGCGCATGATCAGCACGTCGGCACCGGCCATCAGGTACGTTACGGCACCGACTGCTTCCATGAGGATGCCGCGCTTCTCGGGATCGCCCAGGGTGGGTTCTTCGTCCGCACTCAGCTTGACTTCCTTGCACTTCCAGACTTCGTTGCCGAGATTGTTTATAATGGGAAACTGCAGTTTGTCGTCACCTTGGGACATGGCCGCCATGCGCAGGCGCTCCATAACCGAATAAGAGTACTCCAAACCGTAGCCGAGACCGCCGGTAGTGGGGTCCACCAGGATGCGGTCCATGGGCATTCCCAGGTTTTCAAGGAGAATATTGACCTGTTTTGCCAGGTTGACGTCGATAGGGGAAGAGGAAATCAAGGTGTGACCGTAACCCATGGCCGCCGCGCCGACACCCTTGTGGTTCTTGTCTTCCACGGGTCCGAGGGTAAGCTTCGTATCCTGGCAGTCTTCGGCCAGTTGCTTGAAAACCACGTCATCCTTTTCCCAGTTGGCGCAGCCCCAGACGATTACCGGAACGTCCACGGCGCCCAGGACTTTTTTAACGGTTGCAGAGGCGTCAGCGGCGCTTGCATTTTCTCCGTTGGGATCTGTGCTTTTCAACTGGAGAACGATCATTTCTGCGCCATATTTATCCACGCATTTCTTCGCCCATTTGCCCGCATCCGACACCACGTCTTTGAAGGGGGCCAGGGCTGCCTCCGGCCAGTCTTCCGGTTCCATATCCCAGATTTCCATGGCGATTTTCGGCTTGTTGGGCATTTCCCCTTCAAACTGGTAGAAAGGATAACTGGTTCCACCGCCGACGGTAATCGCTTTGGCACCGCTTCCGATCGAGATTTCCCTTATACTGCCGGAATAAGATTCTTTGTAAAATTCAAAAGCCAATGTCTCCACCTCCTTACTATGTTATGAGGTCTGTAAAAAACATATGTGTGTAAAGAAAAAGGGGATCATGCTATCCCCCGTCAGACGATTGCATCACCCCCCTTTCGAATACCGTTACCGACTGCTGCATTCCATACCGCCGAATGGCACCGGCCAATGAAAAAGATTGTCTTATGTTGAATATTGTCTGTCATAAAAACGATCATAGCTCCATATCAGAATGTACCGTTTTATATAGTGAACCCCTGTTTGTCAATAAAAGTCGTGAAAC
>CAZKYZ010000278.1:0-5430 GCA_964557055.1 uncultured Desulfobacterales bacterium | reverse complement strand
GTCTCTTGTCCGTCCATACCCGGCATTTTCAAGTCCACCAGTGCGATGTCGATGGCATGTTGCCGTGCCGCCTCAAGGGCTTTTTCGCCGCGGTTAACGGTGATTACCGTAAAATCGCGCATCTCCAGACTGCGGGCAATGGAGTTGAGAAACGCCTCTTCGTCGTCCACGATCAACAGGTTTATTTTTTCTTTTTCCATGGTGGTTTCTCCTCTTCCGGTCGTAATGGTTGCCGTTGTGCGTTTGTGTAAAACTTCAATTCCTGTTTATCCGCCTGGGGTTTAAAAATTAAACCATTTCCAGTATCCGAAAAATACCCATACCCAGAGTACGGCAAGACTGAGCAGGAAGATTATGGAGCCGTGAATAAAAAAGTCTTTCATTGTTACCAGCTGTTCACCGGTTTCCATATCCCGGGCCAGGCTATATACGATGGCGTTGTTGGGTGTCCCGATAATCAGAATATGGGCAAAGGAGGAGGCAAAAGCGGTGGCAAGGCCAACCAGAAGGGGTGATGTCCCGGACAAAGCAGCCATGGGAACCGTAATGGGACCAATGGCCGCCACCGTGGCGCCGTCACTCATGAAATTGGTCATTATACCCGTTATCAGGCTGGTGGAAATGTACAGGCCGGTGTCTGCTTTGAGAAAATCAGGCAGGATATTCACGAAACCCGAAGCAAGCCAAAGCGCTGCCCCGGAAGCCGCCAGGCCGTATCCCATGGCGCCGGCAGCGGCATACAAGGCAACCACATCCCAGTGGATGCCGTTGATGTCTTTCCAGCGCAGAATTCCCAGAACATTCAATGCAACCAGTGCCAGCAGGGCCGGTCCACCCATGCCGAATCTTTCCGAAAGAGTGACCCACAGAAGGACGAGAAGTACGAGCACTGCTGCGGCTTTGTATTCGTCGGTGGTCATTTTACCGATTTTATCCGACTCCCTGCGCACCATGGCGGCCACATTGACGTTTGGCGACAGAAGCTTTTTCCGAAATACAAGCAGAAAATAGATCGCAATGGTCCAGGACATAACCGGTACAAAGGGCAACCCCCGGGCCACCCACTGACCAAAGGTGATTTGAATGCCGTAATCGGCAAAGATTCCCAGCATGACGGCGTTGCGGCCGCCGGCAGCCGGAGAACCTGGGCCGCCGACATTGGCGCAGAAGGTGAGCATCAACATCAGCATCACAACCAAAGCTTTGTCTTTTTGCAGGCCGGATGCCTTCAGGGCGCCCATGTAAACCATCATGAGGATAGGGGCGATAAAGGCTACCAGGGCATGCTCGGACAGAAAGGACGCTGTGATCGAGAGCAGCGGTGCGAATATCAATCCGAACTTCACCAGGTTCGTGCTGGTGCCGAGAAGCAGGATACCAATGCGCCGATCCAGCCCGGTCTTGCTGATTGCAGCCGCAAGTGCCAGAACGCTGAAAATAAATATAACCGCATCCTTGGCATACGCCTTGGCCACGTCCTCGGGTGTAAACACGTTGAAGAAATACATGAGGACACCGACCAGCAGGGCCGTGACTCCGATGGGAATGGCGCCTGTGGCCCAGAAGAGAGCGGCTACCACCAGGACGCCGATCATCACTTTTGCCCGGAAAGCGGCCTGGTCTGGTGAAATCAACGCTACAGACGAATTACCGCTGGCATTGGTGGTTCGGGTGGTCAATTTGGCTTTGATGGCATAATACCCGCTGATGGTTTGCCCGGGTTTCATTTTTTTATAGTCGGAATAGCCGGCCATGGGTTCGCCCTGCGCCCCCTGTTTGGGTGTGGTTAACAATTGTTCCATAGATTCGGGTGTGGGCATGAAGACCAGGAGCAGAAACAAGATGGTGCCCAGGATAAGAACGCCCGGCCGGGCATTGTGAGCGCCGATAAGCCATTGCAGCATCCCGGAACGCTCGATAGCGGGAATCTCATTGCGCACTAAAGCATTGGTCCGTTCGACAAGTGCGGCCTCTATCGCCAGAATCATATCGTCCAGGGGACAGGGCTTTTCAAGGTATTTGAATACATCATGCTTCCCGGTAATTCTCGCAGACTCGGTGCTGCCAAAGCCGGTGTGCATGATCACCTGGACTTCGGGCCTCAGCTTCTTGATCTCTTTAAGGGTTTGAATACCGTCCATGCCAGGCATATTCTGGTCAAGAATCACCACTTCCGGGTTGGCGTGACGCACAATTTTAATGGCTTCTTCACCGCTGTCCGTGTCCAGTACGTTAAAATTCCTGACGGATAGCTGCCTTGCCAGCCCTTTGCGAAATGCGTCTTCATCGTCGATCAGCAATACTTTTGGTGCTCCGTTGCCGCCGTTACCGGATGTTTGTATCTGGCTGTCCATCTGTTACTCCTTCCCTTTGTACTATGGGTAATATCACTGTAAAAGCGCTGCCAACACCCGGCATGCTTTGGACCTCAATGGTGCCTCCCATTGAATCAACAAGTCCGATGGAAACGCTAAGGCCCAGGCCGGTACCCTCGCCGACGTCCTTGGTGGTGAAAAAGGGGTCAAATATTTTTTTAATTTGTTCGGCCTCCATGCCACGACCGGTATCGGTAAAGATAACTTGTACGGCATGATTATTATGTCGGGTTGATATCGTGATTTTGCCGGGACCATCGATAGCGTCTCCGGCATTGTTGATGAGGTTCAGGAATACCTGCCGAATCTGGTCCGGATCCGCCATTACCGCAGGCAATTCAGCATCCAGATCTCGCACGACATCCACATCAGCCAGTGCAAGTGATTTTTCCTTGAATCCGGCCAGGACCTCTTCCAGAACCCGGTTAAGGTCGGTCCGCACCAGTCGGGGCGAATTTTTGCGCCCATAATCCAGCAACTGCTGTGTTATCCCGCGGGCACGAAAGACCGCGGTATCAATGGTCTTGAGATCCTCATTGATGGTTTCAGGTGTCCATTCTATTTTAAATTCCGGATTGAGCGTGTCTCGGATGGCTCCTGTTGTGGCCACAATGATGGCCAGGGGGTTGTTGATCTCATGCGCCACTCCGGTGGCCAGTTCTCCCAGTGAGGCCAACTTCGAAGCGTGGAGGAGCTGCCCGTACAATTCGTCTCGCTTCTCGGCATTTTCGCACGCCTTTCCGATCAGCGTATGGGTAGCAAAACCGATCGCCGCAACAACGACTGCCAGGATCATTGTGGAACTGATCAGCATGATCTGCCTGGCGCGATACAGCTGGGCGTAGGTGACACGGAGCGGTTCGCTGACCAGCAGGACCCAGTTTACCTCGGATAACCATGCATGCGCGACAAGGGTTGCATCGCCGTTGCCGGCAGTAATTATAGCTCCCGACGGTACATTTAAGGGGGGCAAATATTCCTCCAGGCTCAACGGCGTGTCGGACCGCGATGCGGACAGCTGCAGGCGTCCCTCCTGATTGATTAAAATCGACTTGACGCCTTTCTCGTGGCTGATTGTCATCAGGAACAGACGAAATTTGTCCGGATCTAGTGTTGCGCGTAAAACATAGGGGCAGCCATCGATCAATTGTTTGGCGGCTATCGTGAAATGGGGCTTGTTGCGAAACCCAAGGTAGATGTCGCTGATGTAGTAATTCTCGTTTGGAGACATCAGTTTAAGAAACCAGTCCTGAACGCTGTAGTCAAGGTTTTGCAGGTACGGATAGGGGCCGGCATAACCGACCTGATAGCCATCCTCGGTGAGAAAGCCCACATCGACAAATGCATCGCCTGCGCGTTGCAGCTGCTGAAGCAGCAATTGCATTTGTTGGGGGGTGGGGTTTAACCCAAAAGCGCTGCTGCGGAAGAGTGAGAATATATTGAGCAACCGTTCCTGCAGGAAAAGATCCACCGTATTGCGCTGGCTTTCTGCTACGGCGGTCAGATTCAGTTTCCCGGTTTCTTTAAGGGTTGCTTGAAACTGAAAATGGAAATAGGCCGACAATGATATCAGAGGTATTAAAAAGGCCATCAACAGCCCAAACAGAAAGCGGCGTTCCAGCTGACGGAAATATGACTTGAGATCCATCGACGCCACAGACCCTTTGACACTTGGCAATCCAGCTGAATTTGATGGCGGGTATGTCCGGGGCATTTTCTCTCCTTGCTTCAAGATGTAAAAAAGGTCACCCATTGTGGGCGTCGGCATCAATTTCTGGTAGTCTCATTTTTGAAGCAGTTTCAACAGTCAACGGGAGCAATAGTACGGGCACGGGGCTGCGCCGGAAAATTTTCCTTGCGCAGGATCCGACAAGGGTATCGGCAAAATTGCTTCGTCCCTTGGTGCCCATCACAATCAAATCCGGCTTTTCCTGCTTGATTGCATCCAAAATCAGCAGATGGGGGATGCCAATCCGAACGATGCTGTCCATCACCGTTTGCTGCGCACCCACGCTTTCAACCAGTTTCATCACCAATTCACGACGCTCGTCGAGCTTCTGGTTTATAAGGCTTTGCCCCATCGTGGGATCATAGATGTCCAATACGCCACGGATGGCAAGAACATCACGTTCGTTGAAAACATGGACCAGTGTAATCCCGGCACCCATAGCGTTTGCCAAATCATGAGTGTATCGCACCAAAGGCTCCGAGTAGTCGGACAGATCCACCGCTGCCATAATTTTTTTTATCTTTTCCATGGAACATCTCCTATAATTGCTCAGGTTCCTGCCCGGCAATGCATGCAAAGACCAAATGGGCCATTTGCCAGCTGTATGAGCAATCGCCATGCCAGTGTGTTACCAAAAAAATACATTTTTATATTACTGAAATTGCAACACTATTTATTTTTTTGTACAGGCTTCATTCCGTTTGCGATCGGGATTGCAGGAATCTGTTTTACAGACTGGAAAAATATATGACATCGCTGAGCCGATACGTAATAAGGGCCGGCCTTTTCGTTGATTGTAAAAAATGATTTCCAGCGGGTCGAGGGGTAAGATTGAAAGCCGCTTACGTTTTTGTTTTTCGCTGCGGACGGACGCCTGCAGATATACGGAAATTTTCCATTGCATCAACGCCCTGCGGACTTATCGCATGGCGGCACAAAAACAAAATCCGAGGCCCCAAAAGCAAGCAATGCGGGCCAGGTGGATGCTTTGCTCACAGGTGAGGTCCACCGCAATACTTTCAATTGACGAAATTAGTTACATGGTGTAAAAATATCTGACACTAATTATGCGCCAATGTATCGCTGGATCCCTTTCTCTTCAATATTTTATATTGATATCAATGGGAAAGTATCAAAATAAACAACACCCCGTTTTGGCACTGAATTTGCTGATACTACCATTAAGCCTGTTTGCGTCGACAAGGAGGTCCCAACACCGCCACCTTGTCAAACCGAACCGTACCCGGCTCTGGGAAATAGAATGTGGGTTAAATTAAAATTGAGAAGTCGGATTTATCTTGTACTAGCGGCGCTGGTATGCTCCAG
>CAZKYZ010000277.1:0-5443 GCA_964557055.1 uncultured Desulfobacterales bacterium | reverse complement strand
GCTTCTCCCTCGGCGCCGCGGCTCTGAAGCTCTCCGACTTTTGCAACGTTAAGGTCAATACTATCCGGTATTTTACAATCGGTTGCAACCGGAAACAGCATCCTTTTGCGCCAACGGCAGGGACGGTGCCGAATCCAGCATTACCGTATTTTGGTTCTCCTGCCGGGGTTTTCGAAATTGAAACATTTGCGACTTCCGGTTTATTATGATAGCCTCCTACAATAGCTGTTTTATTCACCACCACTGAAATGCAGCATCCCCGCCGCCTTGAATCGGTTAGCCCTTGGTTCTTGCGACGTTACGAATATCATTACCACCTGTGTTTTCCACACATGCTGGAGCGGAATCAAACAGAGAGGCTATACCATGCTGAATTATAGGCCGATTGCCTGCAGGATCGGCATCAGTTTCGTTTTCCTGTCAATCCTGTCACTAAGCGTAGCAGCCTTGGCCGAAACCGGGAACCCCCGGCTGTTTCGTATTGGGACCGGAGGCAAAACCGGCGTATATTATCCCATCGGAAAAATGATCGCCCACGGCCTTACCCCGAACACTTCCGCAGGACCCGTCGCGCAGGACGGTATAAACGGGGTCGCCGGGTATATCGGCGTGGCCCAGAATTCAGCCGGTTCCATTGAAAATGTTCATAGCATTACTCGCGGAAAAGTGGAGGCCGGCCTGGTGCAGGCCGATGTCGCCACCTGGGCTTTTGAGGCCAAACGCAATTTCAAAGGGGATGAAAACGCCCGGTCGATCAGGGCGATCGCAAGCTTATATCCGGAAAAATTTCAAATTGTCACCCGCAAAGACGCCGGCGTCCACAGCATGAAAGACTTACGCGGCAAACACATATCCGTGGATGAAATCGGATCGGGGACCCTGGCCGTCATGCGTATTGTGCTGGAGGCACACGCGATGACGGAAAAAGATCTGCGGCCGGTGTACCTGAAACCGGTGTTCACTCAGGATAAAATAATCAGTGGTGAACTGCAGGGCTTTGTCATGATGGCAGGCGTACCCATGGCAGCCGTCAGCCAGCTGACGGATGTGGGCATTTCCCTGCTCCCCATCGCACCAAAAATCGCCGCTCAGATCGAAGCGCGCTATCCGTACCTTGTTCCCGGCAAAATTCCGGCTGAAGTCTATCCGGGCATTCCCGAAACGGCAACCATTCAGGTCCATGCCCTTTTGGTCGTCAGCGAGGCGCTGGACGAGGTGCTTGTGTATCAAATCACGGCGGCTCTGTGGAGCGAACGGACGCTTGCCATGCTGAAGGCCGGGCACCCCCAGGGCAGAATGATCACCGCCGGGACGGCACTCGCCGGCATTTCAATACCCCTTCATCCAGGCGCCCGGAAATACTACCGCGAAAAGGGGCTGATCCCCAAAGATTCGACACGCCCATGAAAAAGGACCGCCCTCTTTCTCAACAGCTGTTGTGGAGCGCTATGGCTGTTATGGTCGGTGCTGTTTTTGCTGCCATTTTTTTCACCAACATCACGCTTCGCTCCATCGAAAAAAATCTTCCCAATAAACTGATGACGGAGCTCAATCAACTGTCAATCGTTCTGGACGACCTGTCGGAAGTCGTGTCCGCCGTTCAAATCGCACAAAACAAACCCGACGCCAGCAACCTTACACTGCTTCGGGAAAAAGTCGCGGTGGTTAATGAAGGTGTGGTGGCTTTGCGGAATTCCTATGTTTTCGACAATTTAATCCAGGCTTCCGCATTTCATGCCGTGGTCGCCCCGGCCATCATCGATCTGCAGACCTGGCTCAGTGACGGTGTTTCGGGGTATGGTCCGGAATCGGAGACGGTCCTGGCGATTGTTTTTTCGCGCATCTCGGTTACCTTTAAAATGGCAAGAAAAGTAAACCGGGAGTCCAAGACCCGGGCTCAGGCAATCCTGGAAAAGCAGCGAGACCGGCTGGATCGTTTTTTGTTCAGTGTCAACCTGTTCTTCCTGCTGACCATCGCCATCACCTTCAGCATGGTTTTTTTATTGATCCGCCAGCACCGTTTCCAGCGCCGCGAAGACGCGGCACAAATCGAACTACGTAATCAGCGCGATCTTGTGAACAGCCTGTTTGAAAGGATCCTGATGGGCATCATGGTCTGGGACCGTGAGGGCACACTCCTGCATGCCAACAAAGGGTTTACCGAAATTACCGGCTATCTCAGAGAAGAAATCAAAACCCTGGCGGACTGGTTACATAAAGCCTACCCCGACCCGGAATACCGGCGGCGGGTTTGGGCCGACTGGGATTCTTCGACGGACCGTGAAAATACCGTTTACGAATTAAAGGTCACCTGCAAGGGGGGGGCTGTAAAAGATATTGAATACCGGGGCGCATTTCTGCCGGACGGCAGGGCCCTGATAACCCTGTCGGACATAACGGACCGCAAGCGGGCTGAAAAGGCGCTTCAGGAATCCCGGGAGATCAAGGCGCGCTCCCGGAAAATGGAATCGCTGGGCCTGTTGGCAGGTGGTGTCGCCCATGATCTGAACAATATCCTGTCCGGAATTATCAACTACCCGGAACTGCTCCTGCTGGATCTGCCCAAAGACAGCAAGCTCAGAAAACCGATCGAAGCCATACAGGCTTCCGGAAACCGGGCGGCGGCCATCGTTATGGATTTGTTGACCGTGGCCAGGGGGGTAGCGTCCCCCAAAGAGCCCCTGAACCTGAACAACCTGATTCGGGAATATCTGGAGTCCCCGGAGTTTGAAAACCTGAAACTGATTCATCCGTCAATCACCGTCACCACCAATCTCGGTGCGGGTCTGTTGAATATCGATGGATCTCCGGTTCATATTCGAAAGGTTGTCATGAACCTGGTGCTAAACGCATCGGAGGCCATTAAAGGCCGGGGCAATATCACGATTTCGACGGCAAACCGCCATATTGAGCGGCCGTTGCGAAATTATAATGACGTCAAGGCGGGTGGATATACCCTCCTTTCGGTATCGGACGAAGGTTCTGGAATTTCCCCGGAGGATCTGGAGAGAATATTCGAACCGTTCTATACAAAAAAGACAATTGGCCTGAGTGGTACCGGGCTGGGCCTTGCGGTGGTATGGAATGTGGTTCAGGATCACGAAGGCTACATCAACGTGGAAAGCAACGACAACGGAACCATATTTGAGCTGTATTTTCCCATTACAGGGAAAGAATTGCCGGGCAGGGATCTGGCCGGACCGATTGTTCGATACCGGGGTGCCGGAGAATCCATCCTGGTTGTCGATGATATGGAAAGCCAGCGCGAGATTGTTTGCGAAATGTTAAAGGCGCTTGGCTACAAAGCGGAATCCGTTCCAAGCGGTGAAGCGGCGGTGGCATATCTAAAGGAGCATAAACCCGACTTGATGCTTCTGGATATGATCATGAGCCCGGGCATTAACGGCCGTGAGACCTACGAAAGAGCCCTGAAAATCCATCCGAACCAGAAAGCCCTTATCACCAGCGGGTTCGCCGAAACCAGCGAAGTGAAGGCGGCCCAGGCACTGGGCGCGGGCCGATATTTACGAAAACCCTTCACCCTGGAAAGCATTGGCAACGCTATTCAGGAGGAACTGAAAAGGTGACCCCTATCGTTGCGATCGCTCCTATTCCTTATTGGAAACCCCCGCATCTTCAAAGGAGGCCATCTCCCGCATGATCCGGCAGGCGGCATCGACGATATCGATGGTAAGCGCCGCACCGGTCCCCTCGCCGAGGCGCATCTTGAAATCGACCAGAGGTTCCAGCCCCATGTGCGCCAGGGCCGCGGTTTGGGCGATCTCCACGGAACGATGCCCGGAAATGAGGTAGTCCTTGATATCCGGGTTGATCAGGTAGGCCACCAGCCCGCCGGCGGTGGATATGACCCCGTCCAGGACGATGATGGTTTTGCGGGAAGCTGCTGCCAGAACCGCCCCGGCAATGCCGGCCACTTCGTAACCGCCTATTTTTTTGAGGATATCCAGCCCATCATACGGGTCCGGTTTATGCAAAGTCAACGCCCTTTGAATGACCTCCGTTTTGTGCGTCAGCCCCTTGTCGTCGATGCCGGTACCCCTTCCCGTAGATTCCGCCGGGCTGATGCCGGTAACGGCGCTGATAACGGCGGAAGCGCAGGTGGTGTTGGCGATCCCCATCTCTCCCAGCCCCACGATATCGATTTTTTCTTTTTCGTTTTCTTCGAGAAAAACATCCATTCCGCTTACCAGCGCCGTTTCCATTTCAACGATCGTCATGGCTTCTTCAACGGCAAAATTACGGGTGCCTTTACGCACTTTTTTTCGGAGCAGCCCGGGGTGATCTTCAAAGTCCGCATTGACGCCCATATCAATCACGCGAATATCGATTCCGTTGTGGCGGCAGAGGACATTGATGGCGGCCCCCCCGTTTAAAAAGTTGGCCACCATCTGGCCGGTCACTTCCGCCGGAAACGCGGAGACGCCCTCTTCGGCCACACCGTGGTCCCCGGCAAACACGAACATGGATTTGCGATCCAGCCGCGGGTTGAGATCATCCTGGATCAAGGCAGCCTGCAAAGCCAGATCCTCCAGCCGCCCCAGGGATCCCAGGGGCTTGGTCTTGTAATCGATCTTGTGCTGCGCCCTGGGCAAAAGGTCTCCACCCACCGGCTGAATGCTGTCGATAATATTTTTCAGTGTATTGCTATTTGTTGTACTTGCCGTCATGTCTTTCACTCCCTTCTCGAATGGGTTCAACCCGAATATTGCCGAATCAGGGATTCGCAGGGCAGATACAGGCTTGGGAAATTATCGATTGGGAGAAAAAGAGACGGCATAACTCCCGGACGATCTTTCAGTATCTGCCCGTCACCGCTGTTCCGGCGGCACAAGTAACGATACGGATATCATCCAGCGAGCTATCCAGTGGTATGAATATAAACAAGGCAGGCAGGCTTTCTGACTGACGGATCATCCTACCGGCCGCGCCTTCCCGGTTTCCCAGTGGCATCTGCGGCTTTCGTCCCCGAACACAGCAACGGCTGGCATGCGATGGATTCTCACCATCTTTCCTTTTACCGCGGATCGGTTTGTCCCCCGACCCGGCACCCGACTTGCGTCAGATCCAATAGACCAATTGCCGGTATTTGTCAATTCTGGTTTTCCGCCATTGTACCGGTTGCGGCAAATCCTTCTCAAAATTACGGTTCCATTGGAACATGTCATCCTATTCTTCATTCCGGAGACACGTTGCGCCGTACAGAACCGACTCCGGCATCCTTTGATGCACATTATTTTGTGTAGCTGGTCATCAGATTGTGCACAATCTGTTCATCCCACTTCAATTCCGAACGGTTCATTCGACAATTAATCCTCTTTTTAGATTACCGATTTGTTGTTCCATCTATTTTTATCTTTTTAAAATCAATGCATTCCGTATTTATCCCGAAAAATCCCCTCAATGAATCGGATCGTGCTTTGTT
>CAZKYZ010000276.1:0-5498 GCA_964557055.1 uncultured Desulfobacterales bacterium | reverse complement strand
GATACCGTTATCCGGGTGTTTCGTTCGGAAAAACTGGAAAACCCAACGGTCGGCCGTCTGGCCGCAGAGGCGCTGAAAGCCCTGTAAACCCGAATGGCCGGAAAAAATAAAGCCACTCGTGTTGCTGCTTGCTTTTGTGTCCATCGGCATTTATTATTCGGTATTTCGGTTCCACCGTCTTAAAAATAAATCTTTATGGAATAACGACCTTCATGAACCCGCTCGACCTGATACCGAAGGCGCACAATCTGCCGCTGGAACCAATCTGGTTTTCCTTCTTATTGACGGCAACTTTTGTGGTGCATCTCCTTTTGATGAATGCCATGCTGGGATCCGGCATCATCGCACTGGTCAGCTCTTTTTCAAAAACCGAAGACTCCCGCCTGAGGGAACGGTCAACCAGCCGCCGAATCCCTTTCCTCATAGCGTTCGCCATCAATACCGGAGTGGCCCCGCTGTTGTTTATCCAGGTCCTTTACGGACAATTCATCTACACCAGCTCTGTCCTCATGGCGGTTTACTGGATCTCGGTAATTCCAGCCCTGCTGGCGGCCTACTACGCCGCCTACGTCTACAGTATTCATTTTACGAACACGGCCGGTCTTTTGCGCAGCCTGCTCATCGGAATGTCCGTCGCTACCCTGCTCTTTGTGGCCTTCATGTTCAGCAACAACATGACCCTGATGCTTACCCCCGACCGCTGGAGCCAGTATTTCGACAATCGCGGAGGCACCCTGTTAAACCTGTCGGAACCCACCCTGGCCCCGCGGCTGCTTCATTTTATTACAGCTTCCGCTGCCGTCGGCGGTCTTTTTTATTCCCTTTGCGCCCGTTTCCAGTCAAAACCCGGTTCACTGCCGGCCATCTCGTGGGGCCTGCAATGGTTCACCTGGGCGACCCTTGTTCAGGTGGCCGTCGGGATCTGGTTTCTGTTCTCCCTTCCGGCGGCCGTCCGGAGTATGCTTGTCGGCGGGAACACCGCCATGACAACCGTATTCGGCCTGGCTGTCTGCTGCGCGCTGGCATCCCTTGCCGCCAGTACGCACAATCGCCTGGCCACAACCGTTGTGATGGCCGTTTTGACCATCATTTTCATGGCCCTTGTCCGGGGATACGTGCGGCAGGCCTATCTGGAAGCCTACTTTTCACCGGAGCTGCCGGCCGTATCTGCAGAATACGGGCCGCTGATCATGTTTCTGGCATCTCTGACCGCCGTAGTTGCCGCCGGCTGGTACATGCTCAAACGGGCGTTTTCCGGCAAAGAGGTGCCGGAACCATGAATTATCCGGTCTGGGAACTTCAGTTTACCGGCGGCGGCCTCTGGATAGCCGTAATCGCCGTCATTCACGTATATGTCGCCCATTTCGCCATCGGCGGGGGGCTCTTTCTGGTACTCACCGAAATCCGCGGATACCGGAAATCGTGCCGGCAGACCATTCAATACACGAAACGGCACAGCCGTTTTTTTATGCTCCTGACGATGGTCTTCGGAGCTGTTACCGGCGTGGCCATCTGGTTTATTATCGCATTGGTCAGTCCACAGGTAACTTCGGCCCTGATTCATATTTTCGTGTTCGGGTGGGCCACCGAATGGGTGTTCTTTTTGGGGGAGATTGTTGCCATCTTCCTGTATTACTACCGCTTTGGAAAAATCAGCCGGCGCGACCACCTGATGATCGGCTGGTTTTATTTCATCTTTGCCTGGCTCTCTCTGTTTGTCATCAACGGGATTATCTGCTTTATGCTGACGCCCGGAGCATGGCCGCAAACCGGTCTTTTCTGGGACGGCTTTTTTAATGAATCCGCCTGGGCCTCTCTTTTTTACCGAACCGCCCTGGCCTTTTTTCTGGCTGGCCTTTTCAGCCTGGTCACCGCCGTATTTGAAAAGGACGCCACCTTCCGCAAAGACCTGCTTCGCTATGCCGGCAAGTGGGTGCTTTTTCCGGTAGCCGCGATGCTGCCGGCATCTCTCTGGTATTACGCGGCGCTTCCGGATATGCCCCGCAGCATGATTGCGGGAGGTTCGAACGAGATTGCCCTCTATACGGATCTGTTTATCTGGATCCTCCCGGCTATCCTTGTTCTAACCGCGATTGTCGTGTTTAACCGGTCGCTTTGGCTGCAGCGCGTTCTGGTATTTGTCATATTGCTTACCGGCCTGGGCTATATGGGGTCCTTTGAATGGATCCGGGAATCGGCAAGACGCCCCTACCTGATCCACGGGCAGACATGGTCCAATGCCATCGACGTCAAGGATGCCGAAGAGATCAACCGGGCAGGGATTTTAACGGTCGCCAAATGGGTCCGGCACAAAACAGTAACACCGGCCGACAGCCTGGCGGCCGGCAAAGAGATCTTCCAGCTGGAATGCGCCGCCTGCCATTCCATCGGAGGGCCTTTAAACGACATCCTGCCCCTGACCGCCAAGTTTTCGCCTTTCGGCATGGAATCTTTTTTACGGGGCATGGGAAAAATCGGTAAATACATGCCGCCCTTTTTGGGAACGGATCCGGAGCGGAAGGCACTGGCCCGCTATATTGCGGAAGGGCTGCATGCCAAACAGAAAATTCCTGCGACAGCTGCGGCCACTCCGGCCACACCACTTGAAATTCCGGCGTTTACGGAAGAGGCCGGGTATGTCCTGCTGGCCTGGAGTTCGGAGGGCATGCATATGTTCACGGATGCCGAACCGTTTTTCAGTATGCAGTTTCCCGGAAACGACCTGTATGCCCTGCTGATCAAAAGAGGCGAAGTCCCCGAAATACTCACCGAAGAAGCGGCCCTGTTCTACTCGCTGGAAAGCGCCTTCATCGCCCCTTCAAGCCAGATCGATTTCTGGAAATTTGCCCCGGCCTATTTTGGGCAGGCCATACCCGAAAATACCGGCATCACGGGAAAAGGTGCTTTGGGTGATATGGAAATAGACGAGGTTTTGCCCGCCTTTGTAGCCAAAGGCGTCCCGGTGGTTCCATATACACGCAAAGGCGTCTTTGATCCCTTTCCACTGGTTTCGGTAACCGCTGCTGCGATCGGTTCAAACCGCAATCTCGGCGAAACCCGCGTGGTGGCTGCGGCATCCACCCAGTGGGGCTGCCGGAACTGTCACGGAGGCGAGTGGAAAAAAGGCGGGGTCGCCGGTATATCGGATGAAACGGCCCTGGACATACTGACCGTGCACGACCGCATCAGCAAAACCGAACTGTCCGGACAGATTCTTGCGGGCACACCGATCGTTTGCAGCAGCTGTCATCAGCGGCTTGTTTCTGAATCGGGCGGGGAAACGCAGGCCATGAATTTTTCCGCTGCCATTCACGGATTCCACACGGTATTTCTAACCGGTATGGAAGACGATGCCTGCACCGCCTGCCACCCCGGACCGGGAGACAGCCCGACCGGCGCCCTGCGCGGGATTCACGCGCAGCTGGGCATGGAATGTGTCAACTGCCACGGGACCATGGAAGATCATGCCCTGAGCCTGCTCGCCGCAGAGAAGCTGCGCCACAAACCCTCCGCCGCAATGCTGATTTCCCTGATATCATCGCGTGCGGCGGCGTCTGCAGAGGAAATCCAACCCAGGCTGCCCTGGATCAACGAACCGGACTGCCTGAGCTGTCATGTCGATTTTCAACCGCCGGAAACCGATCAGGTGGAACCCAACCAGTGGACCGGCTCTGAAGAAGAGCTCTTCAGCCGAATGGTGGATGACGCCGGGATTCCCTGCGCTGCGTGTCATTCAAGCGCGCACGCCCTCTATCCGGCCATACGAACGGAGGATAATGCCCAGCCCCTTCAGTACCAGGGAACACCCTACCCCATTGCTGCCAACCGCCGCTGTCGGGTATGTCACACGGTCGACATGGAAACTGAAATGCATCACCCCAATTCACTGGCGGAGTTCCGGAATACCCTGTGACCGAAACCCTCTTGACACCGCAGAGGAAATAAAAATGAGGAGGTATACGTTGAAAGCGAACCAGTGCAAATGGCTACCGGCCATCGTCCTGCTTTCTGTGTTGACAATCGTGCCGCCAACCGCGCGGGTAACGGCTGACTCCGGCAGCGGCGATGCGTCATCCCCCCAAATTTTTTATCTGACCGAAGCCATCCAAAGCGGCATGGCCAACAACCCGGACATGAACATGGCTCTGTCCAACATCCGTAAATCCGAAGCCCTCGTCGAAAAGGCAACGTCACCTTTCTATCCGTCCATAGATCTGTATACCAATTACATCCAGGGGGACGCCCCGTCCGCCTATCTGTTCAATACCCTTGACCAGCGCCGGTTCGAACCCGGCACCAGCTTCAACGACCCGGGCTGGTTTGAAAATTTTGAATCCGGCGCCCGCCTGAATATGAACGTTTACAACGGCGGCCGGGATTTTTTAAGCCGCCGGATGGCGGAATCGGACCTTTCCATCAGCCAACTGGATCACCAGTCCGTCCGCAACGCGCTGGTGGCTGCCATCGCCGCAGCCTATTTCAATGCGCTCTCCACGCGTGAATTCATCGCTACCGCCGGTGAATCGGTGGACACGGTAGCTTCCCAGCTGCAGATCATGAAAGTTCGCTATTCGGCCGGGGGAGCTCTCAAATCGGATGTCCTGTCATTGGAAGTGCGACTGGCCCAGGCCAAAGAAGAACTGCTGCGCAGCAGCAACGCCTATAAAAAAGCCCTTGCCGCCCTGGAACGGATCACGGGTCTTGCGATGGATGATATGGATAAACGCATCCTGCCGGAAACAGCCGATATCGATTTACCTGCCATACCGCCGGATATAGCGGCCGGCATTGCATACGCCCTTACCCACCGGCCCGAAATCGCTTCGGCCGAAGAGCGCATCCGCCAGTCGGAAACAAACCTTTGCCTGTCAAAAACCGGCTATCTGCCGAAAGTCGACTTTCAGACACGCTATTACATGGACGATCCCGATATGGAATACAACACGAACCGGGACAACTGGACAGCCGGTGTGTACGCCAGCTGGAACCTGTTCAGCGGGTTCAGTACACCGGCGGAAACCAGGCAGGCGCTGGCAATGATGGACGGCATCCGCGCCGCCGACAGGAAATTGACCGATGCCGTCACCTTCGATGTTAAAAATGCCTACCTGGACCTGGAGGAAGCCGAAAAAAGGCTGCAGGTGACGGAAACCGCCATCGCCAATGCAAAGGAATCGCTTAACCTGGTAAAGCAGCAGTACGACGGGGGATCTGCCACGATCACCCGCTACCTGGAAGCCGAGCTGGCCCTTAACCGGTCCAGAATGAGAAATACGACTGCCTTTTTTGACCATCAGAAAGCAAAAGCCGAAATCGGTCGGGCCATAGGGCTCTGGTTTCACGAAACACCAGCCGGTGTCTATCCGGAACAGTAAACCCTATCGTTTCTGGGTTATAATCCCCCAAAAGAGGCGTCGTCAATCTCGATGGCGGCCGGACAGAGCCCCATGATCACGTCCATCTTCCCCATGGTCACCGGCAAAACCGTTTCCATAAAA
>CAZKYZ010000275.1:0-5498 GCA_964557055.1 uncultured Desulfobacterales bacterium | reverse complement strand
TACGGCTTCTCCCTCGGCGCCGCGGCTCTGAAGCTCTCCGACTTTTGCAACGTTAAGGTAAAATATCACGAAAGGTTCAAAAATATGGATGAACCCAGAAATATTGTGCGTGTATCCGGTGTAACAAAAACATTTAAGCTTGGAAAAGTATCCGTGGAAGCATTGAAGGGCGTCGACCTGGAAATTGTTGCCGGTAATTATATATCCATCATGGGTCCTTCCGGATCCGGGAAGAGTACTCTTTTCAACATGATCGGCGGCCTCGACAAACCGACCACCGGAAAAGTCTTCATCGATGAGGTCGATATCGCCCAGCTGGATGCCTACGAATTGGCCTGGTTGCGTTGCAGAAAAATTGGCTATATCTTTCAAACATTTAATATAATTCAAGTAATGACGGCTCTAGAGAACATCACTTTGCCGATGATATTCGCCGGCATCGGCAATGATGAAGCTACCGAAAAAGGGCTTCAGCTTCTGAAACTGGTCGGCCTGGGAGATCGATTCAACCACAAGCCGTTCGAACTGTCGGGGGGGCAGCAGCAGCGTGTGGCCATCGCAAGAGCCCTGGCCAATGACCCTGCCATTATTCTGGCCGACGAGCCGACCGGCAATCTGGACTTGAATACGGGTGAAGAAATCATCACATTGCTGAAAAATTTAAGCCAGGAACGGAATGTCACGGTCATATCGGCCACCCATGACATTAAAATGCTGAACGTGTCGGACCAGGTTGTCTGGATACGTGACGGGCGGGTGGATCGGGTGGAAAATCGGGACGAACTTTCCATTTCCGTTGGGAAAATTTCATAACCCACCCTGCGGAAACCGGCACCCGGGCGGGCTGGACTGCAGGTTCAGGTGCCAGCGCCCGTAAAGAGTATTCATCGAATATGACCAGAACATTATCGAACATAGCGCTGTGGTTCCGGACTTCCGGAAAAACCCATCCAACGGCTGCAGGGTTTCCCTGGGCCATGGCGACGGCTATTTTTCTGCTCTGGTTTTGGACGCCGTTACCGGCCTTTTCATCTCCCGTATTCCGCAAGACGATAGAAACGTTTGCCTCCTTTCAGGACAGGACCACCGGTTCGCCCGGCAGCCGGCAGGCGGCTGATTACATCCGGGAGCATTTCCAGCGGCTGGAAATCGGCCAGGTCGGTTCTCAGTATTTTTCGGTACCCACTCGCAAAAACATCGAAAGCTGGATTCGCATACCGGGCCAGAATGGCGTCATCGCCATTGATGCCGTCCGGGCCAATGAAGTATCCCCTGGAAGTACAGGGCCGGAAGGCATACGGGGACCGCTGGTTTATGTGGGCCCTGGAGATCTGAAAGATTTCAACGACAAGGAAATCCGTGGGTCCATTGTTTTGATGGATCTCGACTCCAATACCAATTGGCTCCACGCAGCCAATATGGGGGCTTCAGGACTGATATATGTCGACAAAAACAATGGCCGCCGCAACCTGTTCACCGACAAGATCGAACTGACCCCCATTCGATTTCCCCGTTTCTGGATGACGTCAGCTGCCATACACGAGGCTTTCGGTACTTTTGAAGAACAGGCCAATGGCGTCGTCGCCCCGCAAATCGAGATTGTTTCCGATATCCGCTGGCAAAGTGTTCCGGCCGAAAACATATTCTGCCTGGTGCCGGGTACAGACCCGCAGCTAAAAACGAAGCTGATGGTGATAGAAGCGTTCTACGACAGCACCTCCTTTGTATATGGAAAATCTCCAGGCGCCGATGAATCGCTGGCTATCGCGACGTTGCTCGAATTCGCTGAAAAACTGCAGGCGAACCCGCCCGCCAGAACGATTCTTCTGGTCGCTTCTGCGGCACACGCCCAAACCATGGCAGGCCTGCGCGAAATGATCTGGAGCATTAAAACAAGCTCCAAAGAGCTGCGTAAATATGCAAAAGTGTTGGACGAAGCACTGGAGACGGCACAAAAGAACACGGACGTTCTGGATCGCATGGTAAAACAAGGACCCACCGCCATCTGGGAAGAACTGGGCCCGGAAGATCAGGACCGCATATTAGCTGCTGTTATCGATCGTATCAAAACGGAATCAGACATCATTTCCAGAGAACTGATGCAGCTTCGCATGGAAAGAAAATCGAACGTTGATGATGAACCCATCGAACGTCTAACCGAAAAACGGAAACAACTTCGCAGCATCGGCTGGCGGAGCGACCTTCTAAATCTCTCCAACGTTGAAAAAAATATCATCACTGCCATCGCCCCCGCTGCATTGCAGGATCAAAAAAACGTCCTGCAAGATACTCAACGCCAGACGGCGGAACTGAAGAGTTCCCTGGCGCTGCGCACGTTGATGCGCGGTTTTGACCTGTCGGTGCTGTTTTCACTTCACCTGTCCAGCCATGGCAACGGTTTCGGCGCTTTCAACCGGGGGTGGCTGTACCCCTTGAATCCGGAGGTAAACCGGGTCGGTGCCTACAGCATGCTGGACCAGGTTTTGCGCAATTCTTCTCAAAAAATTGCCACTGCAACAGCTGCAACGCCTCTTTTCCAGGACACACTGCGCCCCAGCAGGTTGCAGTCCTGGCAGGATTATCTTCCGGACCGTCCGGAACTGGGGGGTGAGGTCGGCGCCCTGGCCGGCTTTTTGGGCGTCAGTTTGGCAACCATCAACGACGAACGGCCGGCCTGGGGCACACCCTATGACACCCTGCAGGCCGTCGACTGGGATATGGCCGAAAAGCAAAGCGGGGAGATTGCCGCGTTGCTGGGAGAAGTATCTTCCGCCGCGGTGCTCAACTCGGGGGCGGAAATCCGCAGCGGATTTGCCACGATTACCGGCCGGGCCAAATTCATCCGGCATGGTGAGCTGTTTCCCGATCAGCCGGCACCCGGCACCGTTATTCTTGCTTTTCAGGGCACCGCCAGGCACCATGTCATCGTCGATGCCATGGGCCAGTTCCGCCTGAAGGGTGTGGCCGACAAATACCAGGTGGTGGACAAGGTAATTCTGGAGGGATACCGCTTTGAACCCAGCACCGGCCGGGTAAAATGGGCCATCGATAAAATTCAAACCGGCAAAGAGGCCTACCGGGTGAAAATGCAGCGGGCGACCATGGAAACCGACCTGATCATGTTCGCCAGCCGCGGACTGACAATGTTCGGCCTGCTGGAACCCCGGAGCCTGCGGCCGATGACAAACCTGCGGCTTATCAACGGCCGGCTGGAAGCACCGCCTTCCCGATACTGGTACAGCAGGATCGACACGCGTTCTTCCGTAATCGCCTCTATTTATCTGGAGCCGGGAACCCTGCTGAAATTAACCCTGTCCGACACGGTGATGAACAACAAAATGATTCTCACCAACGGTACCAAAGACAATCCGCAGGGCAGCGGATACCGGATCGATGATTGGCCCATATTGAACTTCACCGAGTTGAAAACCGCTTCGGACATGTGGACCCTGCTGCTGCCCAGAATTGACAACCTGGAAAAACACGGCATTTATAACGAAAGAATCCGAAACCTCCAGTCTGAAGGCACAACCGCCCTCAAAGAAGCCCAAACAGCCCTTCAGGGCAAACAATACGACCGCTACTTGGCGGCCGCCACACGCTCATGGGCGCTGGCCAGCCGGGTATATGACCACGTGGAGAAAACCCAAAAAGATGTCCTTTTCGGCGTTCTTTTCTACATCGCTCTCTTCGTACCGTTTGCCTTCTGTATGGAAAGACTGCTGTTTTCGTTCAGCGATATCAATCTGCGGATTATCGCTTTTCTGTCGATCCTGATTCTGCTGATCGCTGTTATTTACACTGTCCATCCGGCGTTTCAGTTGGCCTACAGCCCCATGGTCGTAATCCTGGCATTTTTCATCATGGGCCTCTCCCTGATGGTGACCTTGATCATCTTCTTCCGATTCGAAAAGGAGATGACCCAGCTACAGCAGCGCGCCATGCACCTGCAGTCATCGGAAATCAATCGTTGGAAAGCCTTTATGGCGGCCTTCTTTCTGGGTGTGAGCAATTTGAAAAGAAGACGATTGCGGACAGCGCTCACCTGCACCACACTCGTCATTCTGACGTTCACCATCATGAGCTTTACGTCCGTAAAAACCATTCGGCATCACACCCGCATTCTATACAAACCCGATGCACCCTACCACGGCTTCCTGTTAAAAAACCCCAACTGGCAAGACATTCCCAGGGAAGCCCTGGATATTCTGCAGACCAGCTTCCGGCAATCGGGTATCCTGGCTCCACGAGCCTGGCTGGAAGGGGAAGACCGTACCCGTACCATCCGTTTGCCTGTTCAAAAGAACGGCGCGGTTTTCGATGCCCAGGCGGTCATTGGACTGTCCCATCAGGAAACCGAGGTGTCTGACGCAAAAAGCCTGTTGACCGGCGGCAGATGGTTCCTCCCCGGAGAGCGACAGGCAATCCTTCTGCCGGAAAGGATGGCGGTCGAACTGGGCATTGACCCCCGTCAACCAGGCGGTGAACCGGTGGTTATCCGCGGGGAAGTGTTCTCCGTGGTGGGGACTTTCGCCGGGAAACGGTTGTCGGACAACCTGGACCTGGATGGGGAGCCGCTGACCCCGGTCACCTTCCCCAGTGAAGTCACCATGGGAATAACGGAAGAGGAGATGGATGCCATGGAGTCCGGGGAGGAAATCGCCGCTTTTCAAGGACGCTACCAACACGTCCCCGGAAACCTGACCGTCATCATCCCGTATGAAAAGTTGATCTCGCTTGGCGGAAAATTGAAAGGTGTCGCCATACGGGCCAACGCGCAAATCGACACACGCAGCCTGGCAACAGACCTGGTAGACCGGTTCCGGTTTATACTTTTCTCTGGAGAAAAGGGCGGCACGTTCATGTATGGCGCCAGTGACGCGATGAATTACAGCGGTGTCCCCAACATTATTATTCCCATGATCATTTCTGTTTTCATCGTATTGAACACGATGATCGGCAGCGTCTACGAAAGAAAACGGGAAATCGGTATCTACACCTCCATCGGGCTGGCGCCCTCGCATGTATCTTTTCTGTTCATCGCCGAAGCACTTGCCTTCGCCGTTATCAGTGTCGTTCTCGGCTATATTCTTGCCCAGGCCAGTGCCAGTCTGTTCTCCGGAACCGCCCTCTGGTCCGGGATTACCGTCAATTACTCGTCCATGTCCGGCGTCGCCGCCATGCTGCTGATTATCCTGGTGGTCCTGGTTTCGGTAATCTATCCGTCCAAGGTGGCAGCCCGCATCGCCATCCCCGATGTCAACCGCTCCTGGAAACTTCCGGATGCGAAACAGGACACCCTTGAGCTGACCCTGCCCTTTCTGATCAAATACCGGGAACAAAAGAGTATCGGCGGGTTTCTCTTTTCTCACTATAAAGGGCATCAGGACGTTTCCCACGGCCTGTTTTCCACCGGAAGCGTTCACTACTGGTTTGGCCTGCCCTCTGTCCCGCCGCCGCACCTTCATCCGGAAAAGAGCGGCGCATCACAGCCTGTT
>CAZKYZ010000274.1:2061-5533 GCA_964557055.1 uncultured Desulfobacterales bacterium | reverse complement strand
GGCTATTAGGTCTGGTTGTAGCCCTACGGGCTGACGTTTTTATTAGCTGTTGCTAACAGCCTACTCTATGCTCTTTGCCCTTTCCACTCACTACTCACTGCCCTTACCTTTCCCTTGTTTTCGCAATCCATCTTTCGTTGATTCGTTAATTCGTTCGTGGCTGGTGGAAATCAGCTGCTCATGGTTCTTGGCTGATAGCTCTTGGCGAAATGCATAGAGCAGAGAGCATGGCGCAAAGAGCAAAGTGCTTAGAGTTAAGAGAAAAAACCATGAACCATGAGCTATGAACCAACCCCTCCTCACTCCTTACTCTTCACTCCTCACTACCTTTCGCTTTTCCCCCCGACCCCTCGGCCCCTCGAATCCTCGAACCCTTCTGTTTAGATCTTTTCCTTAAATTCACGCTTCCATAAACCAAAAAGGCGGCAGGGAATCAATTCCTGCCGCCTTTTCTGTTTTTTCTTTCAATTGATTCGACTTTTCTGATAAACAAATGAAAGGGCTGCCGAACACGGCAGTCCGAGCCCTGATGCCCAAATACGTGGATTGAATTGATGCCCCCAACTATTCGTGAAAAGATGCACACCGCCCTGCGGCTGGACCGGGCCATCCGATTCGTGTGGCGTGCCGGGCCGGGGTGGACCGTGGCCAGTCTTTTTTTTGTGGTGATCCAGGGGCTTTTTCCGCTGGTGACGCTTTACCTGATGAAGCTGGTTATCGACACGGTGACGGCTTCATTCGGTTCCCCGGACAAGAGCGCTGCCTTTGCAACAGTGATGATCTACATCGGCATTGCCGCCGGGGCGATGATTTTGAGTTCCCTTTTCAGCCTGGCGGCCGGTTTGGTTCAGGAAGAACAGTCGCTGATCGTGACCGATTATATGTACGGGGTCCTCCATGAAAAGTCGGTGGAAGTCGACCTGGAATACTACGAGAATGCCAAATACTTCGATACGCTGCATCGGGCCCAGCAGGAAGGACCGTATCGACCCACCAAGATTCTGAGCGACCTGATCCAGTTCGGGCAAAGCGGTGTCACCCTCCTGGCCATGGGGGGGCTGCTGCTGACCTTTCATTGGAGCGTGGCCGTTATTTTGGTTATCGCCGTCGTGCCGGGCGTATTGGTCCGTTTGAAATATTCCAGGATTATGTACAAATGGCAGCGGGATCGGACGCAGACCCAGCGGCGGGGCAGCTATCTCAGTTATCTGCTCACCGGGGCGGAGAACGCCAAAGAAATCCGCCTGTTTCAGCTGGGAGAACACGTAAAAGAGATTTTCGGGACACTCAGAAAAGAACTGCGCAACGAGAACATTGCCATCAGTAAAAAACGTACCTGGGCGGCTTTTTATGCGCAAGGGGGTGCTTCTGTAGCTGTTTTCTGCGCCATTGGTTTCATTGCCTATCGAACGGTTCATGGTGTGATCAGCATTGGCGATATGGTGATGTTCTACCAGGCATTTCAGCGCGGGCTTTCCAACCTGCGCAGTATGATGGGCGGGATTGCCAATCTCTATGAGGACAATCTTTTTCTGTTCAACCTGTATGAGTTCCTTGACCTGAAGCCAAAAATCCAAAATCCCGCCAACCCCAGGCCGGTGCCCCGCCCCATTCGGGAAGGGTTTGCCTGTGAGGGTGTCTATTTCCGGTATCCGCAAGGGAAACGAAACGTACTGGAGGAGATCACCTTTTCCATTGCAGCAGGAGAGGTGGTGGCTTTTGTCGGGGAAAACGGCTCCGGCAAGACCACCCTGGTGAAACTCATGTGCCGGCTGTACGACCCTCTGGCCGGCAGAATCTGCCTGGATGGCTTTGATCTTCGCCAATTCGATCAGGATGATCTACGGCGGGAGATCAGCGTCATTTTCCAGGACTATGTCCGCTACCAGATGTCGGTTGGAGACAATATCCGTTTTGGCAATGTTTCTCTGGAAAGGGGCGATGGCCGGATCCGGCAGGCAGCCGAAGACGCCGGTGCCGGGGGTATGATCGAACGGCTTCCCAAAAAGTATGACACGATTCTGGGGAAACTGTTTGAAGAGGGCGAGGAATTGAGCATCGGGGAATGGCAAAAGATTGCCCTGGCCAGGGCTTTTCTGCGGGATTCCCAGCTCATCGTTCTGGACGAACCCACCAGCTCCATGGACGTGAAAAGCGAGTACGAGGTCTTCACCCGCTTTAAACAGCTCCTGGACGGCCGTTCGGCCGTGCTCATCAGCCACCGTTTCTCAACGGTCCGCATGGCGGACAGGATCTTTGTCTTCGATAAGGGGAGAATATCAGAACAGGGGAGCCACGAGGAATTGATGGCGTTGGATGGGAAATATGCGAGGATGTTCAATCGGCAGGCGCAGTACTACGTATAGGCTGTAGCGGTTTAGGCTATAGGCTTTTAGGAAAAGAGGAAGAAATGTAGATCGAAGGGGGATAAATGCTGAGGTTCAGGCTATCCACTACATTTAGGCTGTGGTTTTTTAGGCTATAGGCTTTCAGGAAAAGAGGAAAAAATGTTGGTCGAAGAGAAAGAATGGCAGAGCTTCAGAATATCTGCATTATAGTCCAAATAGCCAAAGGAAGTTTTCATGCGAGATCATACGAAACCCAGAGCGTTTGAACTGGCTGATGAAATAGCGCTGATGATCTATCGAATAACCAAAGAATTTCCCAAGGAGGAAATCTATGGTTTGACTTCCCAAATGAGCAGGGCAGCGGTATCCGTGCCATCAAATATGGTTGAAGGGTGTGCGCGAGAGAGCCAGGCCGAGGACCTGCGTTTTCTTGAAATCGCGTTTGGTTCCCTGCGAGAGTTGCATTATCAGTTAATTTTGTCAAAACGCCTGAACTATTCCGATGGTGTCGACATCGCAGAGTGTGAAACAAAAATTAATGAGACGGAGAAAGTTTTGGGATCTTTACTTCGCTCAATGCGAAAATGACGTCGTAGTTACTGTAGACCATTATGCATAATATGAACGGAGTAGGTTTTTGGCAGTTGCTAACAGCCTTCAGCCTATAGCCTAAATTACCTGGAGTTTTACCATGCGCAGAAAAGAAAAAGAAATTACGGAAAAAGCTGAAATTGAAGAAATTATCAACAAAGCGATTGTCTGCCGGCTGGCCATGACACAGGGTGAAACGCCTTACGTAGTCCCCATGAGTTTCGGGTACGATGGCGGGGTCCTGTATTTTCATTCAGCCGGAAAAGGCAGGAAGATCGAGATGCTGCGCAGGAACCCCAAGGTCTGCTTCGAGTTCGATGTCGACACAAGAGTGGTGGGAGGGGAATCGGCCTGTAAATTCGGGATCGCCTACCGGAGTGTGATCGGTTTCGGTGAAGCCGTTTTTTTGAAAGACCCGGCCGGCAAAAGAAAGGCCCTGGAAATCATCACCGCACATTACACGGACAGACCCGTTGCGATGGAAGAAAAAAATATCAAAGCCACAACGGTGTTCAAGGTTGTGATTGAGGAGA
>CAZKYZ010000274.1:0-2051 GCA_964557055.1 uncultured Desulfobacterales bacterium | reverse complement strand
TGAGGAGTTGACGGTGAAGCTATCGGGATAACACTGCAGTGAGTGAATAGTGAACAGTAAACAGTAAACAGTGAACAGTGAATAGTGAACAGTAAGGAGTGAGGAGTGAGGAGTGAGGAGTGAGGAAGAGAAATTTCGAATTGCGAATTTCGAATTGCGAAAACAAGAAAGAGACAGGCTGTAGGGGTTTAGACTGTAGGCTGTTGGCAACAAATTAACGAATTACCCAATCAACAAATTAACGAAACAGAAGGGTTCGGGTGAAAGGCTTAAACCACAAATAAGAGCAAAAGCTTTTATCGCGCAGAGACGCTGGGGTGTAGAAAGCACGGAGCAAAGCGCAGAGAGCGGAGAGCAGAGAGTAGTGAGGGAAGAGAAAATGCGAATTTCGAATTGCGAATTGCGAAAACGGTGGCAAAAGAAGAATTAGCCATGGATGGTTAGCAAAGAGCAGAGCGCATGGCGCATAGAGTTTAGAACCTTGAAAACCGTAATCGCCTCCGGCGAGGAACAGACACTGCTATTATATCCAATTTCCGTAGTGTTCATGGTTGTTGGTTCTTTCTTTTGCCATGAGCTATCAGCTATGAGCCATGAACTATGTTTTTCCTTACTCACTCTTTACTGTTCACTGTTTACTATTCACTGCTCTTTCTCTCTGCGCCATGCTCTCTGCGCCACGCGCTATGAGCCCCTGATCGCGGGTATCGCCGGTCTGGCTTTTTTCTTTGTTGTGCTTTTTTGCAGCCCTGTTTTTGCCGCCGACAACACCGTTACGATGAAGAAAATGCGGGTTCCCGGCGTCCATGTGGTCAGCATTGAACCGTCTTATCACAGCGAAAACCGTCTGCTGCTCACAGCCGGGCTGAATTTTGAACAGGCTTACGACGATCCGGGCATCACCATTGAATGGGAGATCGTCGGGGAAGCTCAGGGGTACACCCTGGAGGCCGGGGATTCGCGTGGGACGGCCGTACTTGTGCTTGGCGATCTGCAGGCCCGGGTAGTCGTACGGGCCTGTGTGTCCAACGGGCATGCCGCCGGCGGGTGCAAGGAGCTGGCGCTGGAAAACCATCTCATTCAGGGGGTCTTTGATGACGACGCCTGGAGCCGGATTCAACCGCAGGAATGGGATGATGCCATCTGCATGGCCAAAGAGGACGACGCTTTGCAGTATGTGTTCTACAAGGTGGCTTCCAGGGTCAACACCGTGACCGGGATGTACATCCGCGAAGCGGTGGATCTGCGCGTGCCTGTGCCGGGAGGCGAACTGCAAGTCACCCGGAACTATGAAAACAACCACTGGGTGTTCGGCCACACCCGGGACAATCTGGCGTTTGAGTATTCGGAAAAAGGTGATCTGGTATCAATCCGAAAAAACGATGTTGTGTACTCCCCCCCAAGAGCTCAACAGCAATTATTTGTGAACGATACCTACCGGATACTCAAACGCCATTCCGGCTTTCGCTGGGAAGACAAGTACGGCCGCTGGAAGGAATACGAAAAAAGCTGCCAGATCATCGCGTTCGGCGATCGCAACGGGCTGATCGGTCAATACCGATACAAACAGGAGCGTCTGGCTTCCATGGCGGACCGGGACGGCAAGGATGTCCTGAGGTTCGGGTATGACCCTTTCGGCAACCTGGACCTGGTATGGGACAATCACCAGCGGTCGGTGTCCTATCTCCATCGCGGGGGTCTTTTGCGGGCGGTGACCGGGATCGGCGGGCAGAAAACCCTTTTTGAATACGACCGGCAAAAGCGGCTTTCACTGGTCGTTGAAGCCGGCGGGCAGCGAACCCTGCTCACCTACCAAAACGACGGCAAGATACAATCCGTTCTGGACGAAAACGGCAGCGGGAACCGGTTTGCCTTTCATTACGACCGGGGCGAAAACCTCTATTATGTCAAAACAGAAGCCACCAGCGGGTTTGTCCGGGAGGTGTGGTTTACGGAAAAGGGGCAAGCCCGCCGGGTGGACATCAACGGGAGAACCGTAAAGCGGATCGCGGAAAAGGATAATGTCCTGACGGTTACCGACGGCGGCGGTC
>CAZKYZ010000273.1:0-5533 GCA_964557055.1 uncultured Desulfobacterales bacterium | reverse complement strand
GATCACAAAGGACGATGGTGCTGCCCTCCACATCTATCATATCAGAGGTAATCCGGATGATCAGAAGCAGGAGGTGATCCAGGTCCTGGATCGAAGAATGAATCAGTCGGGAGGTATCGATCAGGCCCTGCAATTCCAGTTCACGCAAACCGGATTCCCGGTCATTGCCTCGCCTTCCGCGGCCTTTCTTGGAATTGCGGGAATGCAGAACCATGAACAGGTTCCCACAACTGCAAGCGATCTCCGTGTTATGCCGGAATTGTTTCAAATCGTAGCGTTGGGAACAAAGCGGACATTTAATCGTTTTCTTTCCACTGGTTATCTGCCGGTAGGAGAGCCATGGCAGTACGGTGAGGGTTTTTCCGCACGGGCATGTCAGTTCGAGGTTCCGGCTTTGTCTGGTCACGATATGGCGAACTTCACAATCTGGACATACAACCAGCATTTGGATCTCCTTTCTCCCGTTCGTTCGAATGGTTTGAAATGGATGCTGTGCTACTGTTTCGGTCGATCGTCCAGGTTTTGGATCAATTGGGATATATCCTTTCCGCGGGCATCTACCAGAGAGGTATCAAAACCTTCAATCATGCGGATGACGGTTAAATAATAGCGAAAAACATTGCTCCTGGCACTGATGATAATGAGCTTGGCCTGGGAAAGCAGGAAGATGGCATCCAGTGTTTCGGTGGATGTGACGATTCCTTCGTCAAAGGCAAGCTCATTAACCCGCAGGTTTTCTTCGGCCTGGCCAATGCTTTTTTGGGCCAGCTCATAATTTTTTTGCGATATTTCATAGTCCAGCAACGCATTGTCCAGTCTTGTGGACAGCAGATTTTTCAATTCGCTGAGATCCAGTTCAGCGCTGCGGGTATCCAATTGACTGTGCTCCAGAACGTTTCCCTTCTTGAAACCGTCAAACAGGTTCATGTTGAGCCTGGCCTGCAAACGATACTGACCTTCGCTGTCCTTGAGGTCATACTCGTCCCCGTATACATTGTAGCTGCCGATGAGATCTACGGAGGGATAGTAAGCCGACCGGTTGGCTTCCGCCTTTTTGTTAAGGGCCTGCACGATTGTCTCAAGCGTCTTGATTTCGCTTCGCAAAGCCAGCATCTTGGCGTGGAAATCGTCGGAGGGTTTCCTGTCGGGCAAACGGTCGAGTTCCAAAAAAGCGATCTGATCTCCTTCCAGCGGCACCCCGGTGGTAAAACGGAGCAGGTTAATGCTTTTCTGATATTCCGCGTTCACTTCTTCACGCCGCTGGACGGCATTGTTCAGATTGACCTCAATCTTCAATACTTCATTTTTCCGTATCAATCCGACTCGATACCGGAAATCCGCATCTTTCACCTGGCTTTTCAGCAGGCTTACCGCATCATCCGCCACCTGGAGATTCTGCTGTTGGGTGTAAATATCCAGGTAGCGCACCGCAACCGCCAGGTATAGGTCCTGAATAATGGATTGGAGTTCATAACCGCGTGAGATTTCCGTCAGTTCTGCGGCTTCCAGATTGTATTTATCCCGAAAACCGGCAAAGATATTATAGCTGAGAGATCCCCGGGCGGCACTGTTTCTGCGATATTCGTAGGCGCTGCTTTCATCCAGAGTGTTGGTTTCATAATAGACATCCAGAGACGGCCAGAAGTAACTCCGGCTTATACCGGTGTAAAGCGATCCCTGCTGGACCCGGATTCGGTATTTTTCCACAATATCTCTGTTGACAACCGCCTGTTGCTGGAGTTCGGCCAGTGTAATCGCGTCTGCAGCAAGGGGCAGCCAAACAATACTGACCAGGATTGTCGCAAAAAGAAAAAAACGATACAAACGCATATCAGGATTCCTTTTGTGGGCCTTTTTCAAACCGGACGAAAAAGGATAGCAGGCAGGGGATCACAAACAGCGTAAAAACCGTTGAGAATGCCAGTCCGCCGAGGAGTATGCTCCCCAATCCCCGGTACAGCTCACTTCCGGCGCCGGTAGACAGAACCAATGGCAGCATGCCGAAAAGGCTGGTAAATGTACTCATGTAAATCGGTCGAATCCTCGTTTGAACAGCCGCCTCGATGGCATCCATACCATCCAGACCACTGATGCGTATATAATTGAGGGTCTGGTGAACAATGAGAATGGCGTTGTTGACGACTGTCCCGATCAGAATAATAAATCCCAGCATGGCAACGATATCCAAAGCCTGGGGTGCAATCAGGCTGTCCACCAGCCGAAGTCCGATCAATCCTCCGGCGGCAGCCATGGGTACGGTGAACATAATGATAAACGGATAAAAAAAGTTTTCGAAAAGTGCCGCCATCAGCAGATAGACGATAACCGCGGCCAGCAGAAGGTTGAAGTTGATGGCGCTAATGGCCTGGGTCAGTTTATCCGCATTTCCCCCGAGGGAAACATTCAAGCCTTCCAGCTTTCCGGATTCTTTCATGGGATTGATCACCTGGCTGCTGATAATTTCCATGGCCTTTTGCAGGGGAATGTCCGCAGGGGGCGTAACTTCCAGTTTGATCGTACGTTTGCGCTCGTTGTGATCGATCTGGTTCATGCCCTGGTCGTACTGCAGATAGGCCACCTGGCTGACAGGTATCAACTGGCCGTACCGGTTGGCGATAATGCTTGCGGAGATATCTTCAGGAATTCGAATCTGCGCGTCTGCACTGCGCAGAACCAGATCGATTTTCTTGGCCTGTTCCGGCTTGTACTCTCCTACTTTGCGCCCATCCATGAGAACATCGATATACAAACCGATCTCCTGTTCCGTAAGTCCGTTGGCCACCGCACGCGATCGGTCAGGCACAAAATTGGCCTCCGGATAACTGATGTCCAGAGAGGGAACCGGCCGGACCTGGGCTTGTGGAATCGTCTCGCGGACCATACCAAAGAGCATACGGGCGGCATTGACGATTTCTTCCATACTCTCACCGGTAATATTTACATCGATGGTACGCCCCCTGCCAAGGCCTGTTTGAAATATACCCACCTGGATGCTGGCGCCAAAAACCCCGGGAATTTCACTCATGATCCGGCGGAAAAGGGGAATCATGCGAGGGGCCTCCGTTTCGTTGGCACTGATGGCGCCAAACAGCGTAATCTGCTCTGCCCCGACATAGAAAATGTTGCTGATTCGGGGAATACCGTCCTTTTCTTCGTTTTCAAAATACGGTTTTGTGGATTTGAAAATGAAATTACCCACCTCCCGGTGTTTTGTGATCGAATACCCGGGCGGCGGCATAAGGAAATTGAGAATAAAGTTCCGGTTGCCCTGGGGCAGGTATTCCGCTTTGGGCAGCAGTATATAGACGATAAATACCGACAGCAGTGTCAGCCCCAGGATCGTGACAAGCCGGGTAACGGTATTTTTCAGGGTCAGCCGGGACAGCCCCATAATCAGGTTTACCAGGAAATCTCCCAGGTTGCTGATGGCCTGGATTCTCACCTTTTTGCCTTTTGAGAGCCGGTAGAACTGATGGGTCAGCGTCGGTATCACGGAAATGGAAACAAACAGGCTGATGATAATGGCAAACGAAATGGCAATAGCGATATCCTTGAACAGCTGGCCGGATTCGTTTTCCATGAAAATAACCGGGATAAACACGGCAATGGTTGTGGAGGTGGAGGCCAGCACAGCACCCCAGACTTCCTTGGCGCCATCATAAGAGGCCCGAAACGGGTCTTTGCCCATGCCCCTGTGCCGGTCGATGTTCTCCAGAACGACGATGGCATTATCCACCAGCATCCCCACGGCAAAGGAGATGCCGGCCAGACTGACGACATTGAGGCTCCGGTTGAAAACCCACATGAAAATGAGGGTTCCGACAACGGAAATGGGAATGGCAATGGTGGTTACCAGCGTCGAGCTGACGCTCCGCAAAAAAATCAGGAGAACGCCGATCGCCAGCAGACTGCCGATGATCACATTGCGTTTGACCAGGTTGATAGCGCGGTTGATATACGGTGTCTCTTCATAAACCATCTCAAGGAACAAACCGTTGTCAGCCAGAACAGTTTCGTTGAGGCTCTTTATAACCTCCGTAACGTCTTTGGTCAGACGGATGACATTGGCCCCCTGCTCTTTACGCACCGCCATGACGAGGACGGGTGAGCCGTTGTGCATTACCGCGTTATGGTTGGCCGCATACCCGATTCGGGTGGTGGCCACGTCCCGCAGGAAAACCCTGCGGATGCCGTCATCCCGCAGCACCACATTCAGGGGATCAGCGATGTTTTGGTACTGGCTGGTGGTGCGAATCCGATAGTTTTTCTTTTCCATACCCAGTGTACCGGCGGAAACATTGGTATTGGAAGAAGACAGGCGATTGATGACGTCCCGGATTGTCAGCCGGTAGCGGGCCAGCTTCTCGGGAGAGACGATGACTTCCAGCTGATTATCCGAGCCCCCGAAAACAAGCAGGGACCCGACACCGGGCACCCTGTCGATGTATTGACGTATCTCGTTTTCGAAATATGTCCGGTAGGTATTGATGGCGGCCGGGTCCTTTGCCACCGTCTGCAAAACCGTCCAGATGATGGGGGAACTCTGCGCACCGGAAGCGTCGATAACCGGTTTTTCTACATTTTCCGGGTAGCGGCGGACTTCGTTAAGTTTGTTGGATACCCGCAGAAGAGCGGAATCGATATCGGTACCGACTTCAAAGGAAAGGGTGATCTCACCGCGGCTGTTGTAACTGGAACTCTCCATTACGGTCAGGCGCTGGATCCCCTTCAGGACTTCCTCCTGCTCCTCGATGATATCCTTTTCAACTTCGTAGGGGGTTGCCCCGGGCCAGATGGTGGTGACGGTTATCTGGGGGGTTTCCACGTCCGGCGTCAACTGAACGGGGAGTTTGAAAAATCCAATCATTCCGAAAAGGATGATCAGGAAAACACCAACAATGACGGTGACCGGTTTGGAAATGGAAAATTTTATAAAGTCCATTACATTAGCTTTTCAGACTGCAGGCCGAAGCCTGTTCGGTTAGAAGTTTGGACATCATTTTTTAGACTTTGCAGCTGAAGTCGCTTGGGATTCCGTTTCGTTGGGCGGGACGATTTCCACCGGCTGATCCGGCCGCAGGCGTTCGTTGCCATCAATGACAATAACCATTCCGGGTACAATGTAAGGATCCGTAACACCGACATATTCTCCCTCGTAGGCAGAAACGGTCACCGGCATGATCTTGGCCTTGCCTTCCTGGATAGAATAAACGAATTCCTTGCCCTGATTTCTGATCAGGGCATCCCGGCGAATCATCTTCAGGGTTACTTTTGAGCCCACGGGAATATGGGCGGCCACGGACATGTTTTGGATCATGTGTTCCGAATAGGGAATCGTAATCTTGACCAGAAAGGTTTTGCTGCCCGGGTCCGCCACCGGCACGAGCGCGCTGACCGTACCGGTAATATCCAGTTCCAGAGCCGCAACAGTGAGCACAATGGATTGCCCCGGTTGAACAAAGCGTACAAAAGTTTCCGGAACAGCCACTTGGGCGACAATATCCCCGATGGAGGCAATCCGGCATACCGGTGT
>CAZKYZ010000272.1:0-5543 GCA_964557055.1 uncultured Desulfobacterales bacterium | reverse complement strand
CCCGGTTTGAGAGCAAAATCGGACGACCGCTGTCCATGCACACCGGCATCAACACTGGCCTGGTGGTCACTGGTGAGGTGGATGTCAAGAAAGGAAACCAGGGATTGACCGGCGATGCTATCAACTTAGCTTCACGCCTGGAAGGTATCGCGAATACTGGTGAAATTATCGTCGGGCCGGAGACCTATCAGCAGGCCCTGAACGCCATTGATTTTGAGATCCTTGAACCAGTCAGGGTCAAAGGTAAAGATGCACCTGTTAATATCTATAAGGTCCATTCAGCCAAACCGGCTTCTTCAAAAACACATCGCCTCCAAGGCCTACAGGCTGCTCTCACCGGGCGGAATCAAGAAATGCAGATTCTAAAGACAGCGGCAGCAGGGCTAAACCATGGTCATGGCGGCATCATCTCCGTCTGCGGTGAAGCAGGCACCGGCAAAAGCCGGCTTACTGGAGAGTTCCGAAACTCACTGAATCTTGATACAATCCAGTGGTACGAAGGTCATGCTTACGGATATACCCAGAGCATGCCGTACTATCCCCTGATCAATCTCCTGACCCATGCCTTTCAGATAGGCGATGGCGATTCCACTGAAAATTTAAGGGCCAAGGTCGAGACTGGGATTTCCTTTCTACTTGGCCCGGGCAGTAGGTTTACGCCATATCTCGGTAGCTTGTTCGCCTTGTCTTACCCGGAGGTGGAAGAGGTCAGTCCGGAATATTGGAAGGAAGTGTTCATAGAAGCGATCCAGGCGATTTTGAAAGCACTGGTCGACACGGGCCCGACCGTCATCTGCTTTGAAGACCTCCATTGGGCGGACCCCTCATGTATCGAGCTTTTAATGATATTGCTGAAAAACACCTCAAGCAAGGCTTTGTTTATCTGCACCTACCGCCCCCGCTTCAAGCTTTTCAACGACAAACTGCCGGAAGGCCTTAAAGATAACTATTACGCTATCCATCTGGATGAACTATCGACGCAAGATGTACAGACGATGCTTAATTCACTATTAGGCATCCAGGACATTCCACTGGAATTATATACTTTTTTCGCGCAGAAAACCGGGGGGAACCCTTTCTATCTTGAAGAGATGATTAACTCTCTCATTGAAAATAATATCCTCCAGCGCAACAACGGCAACTGGCAACTCAGCCGCAACATTACCGAAGATGATATCCCAGCGACCATCCAGGGTGTGTTGACCGCCCGGGTCGACCGTCTGGGAAAACAGGTTAAACGGATTTTGCAGGAAGCTTCTATTATTGGTAGGGCTTTCCTCTATAAAATCCTGCAGCGGATTACAGACAGTGATGTCGACCTGGAACAACACCTTGCGGGATTGGAGGAGTTGGACCTCATCAGGACTCAATCCCTGGAGCCGGAACTGGAATATGTCTTTAAACACGCCCTGACCCAGGAGGTGGTGTACAACGGCCTGCTGAAAACCCAACGACAGGAAATCCACGAGCGCATCGGTGCTGCCATCGAGCAATTGTTCACGGGTCGTCTCTCCGAGTTTTATGAGGCCCTGGCGTATCATTTTTCGCGGGGGAAATCTGTGCTCAAGGCAGTTGATTACCTGGCCAGGTCTGGTGAAAAAAGCCTGAAACGCTACGCCGTGAACGAGGCTCACGACTATTTTCAGCAAGCCTACGATCTCATCCAGGCAATACCGGAAACATCCGAGCGCATCAAGGCGATATTGATAGAGCTTTTAACTCGCTGGGCGGTTGTCCTGTACTATCTGGGTAACTACCGGAAAATGGACAGGTTGTTATCCTCCCATGTAAAGACCGCCATGGCGGTTGCCGACAAAGAGACACTTGGTATGTATCTCACGTGGTACGGCAATGCGAAATGGATGAGGGCCGACTGTGAAAAGGCCCTTGAATACTTACTGAAGAGCCGCGAAATTGGTGAACAGGTTGGCAGTGCCCGTGTGATGGGATATGCGAATCTGTGGCTTTCTTGGCTGTGTGTGGAATTGGGCCGCTTTGATGATGGTGTAGCTTTTGGGGAGGCTGCCTGTACGTATAGTGATCTGGAAAAGGCAGACCACTACCTGCACTTCAAGCCCCGGGCCGGTATCGGGCTCAACAGCTATTTTCTGTGCAATCCGGAAGAATGCTTCCGGGTGGGCCAGGAGCTTGTGACTTACGGCGAAAAGTATGGACAGGTGCGTGGATTGGCGCTCGGGCATGCGATGACCGGTGGCGGATACATGGCGGCCGGTGATTTACAACAAGGCGTAAACCTTATGGAGCTTGCCGTTAAAACAGCACGGGATCCATTTTACGCTGCTTACACAAAAATGTATTTATTGCTGGGGTATATCATGTCGAAAAGAATAGACTTATCTTCCAAGACGATTGATGAAATTCTATCTTTCTGCAGGCAAAACGGCTGTGAAAATGTAAAAACGGTCACAAAGACTTTCCAAGGTGTCGTCCGCATCCAAATGGGCCGAATGGCCGCCGGCATGAAACAATTGAAGGCCGGCCTGCAGAGGTTGAAAGATCAGGGCAGCAAGGGTTATGTGCCGCTGGTTGAATACACCCTTGGTAAAGTTTATCTTGAAATGATCCAGCGTAGCGATCCAATCAGCCCCTGGACTTTGATCAAGAACGCCGGCTTTTTACTGACGACCCTGCCGCAGGCGGCAAAACAGGCGGAGGCACAGTTTCATAAAGCCATCAAGACTGCCGGTGAAATCGGTGCGCGAGGCTTGCAGGGGCAGGCGCACTTGGATCTGGGCGTTTTGCACCGGGTGAAAAACCGTCCCCAAAAGGCACTTAAACATATAGAAGCAGCGATCCTGATATTCGAGAAGACAGGGGCTTATGCTTTTTTAGAGCAGGCCAGGGATGAATTGAAGTTAATTTCTTAGAATGAATATATACTGCTATGATCTTGTACATATCAGGCAACTGAAAATTATGTGATATCCAAAAGGTATCCCACTGCCAGCACTACGACCATTAGTCCACGCTTTTCATTATGGGTGGCCATATACAATATATGGGGGTTAGTACATTTTTTAAGAAACTGCCGGTTCCTGGAATGAGTCTTCCACGGTCGGTGGTGCTATCTCCAAAAAAACGGTAGATATCAGACCCCTAAAATTTTACCGGTGTGCAAAAATAATCACAACAGACACAATCTGGAATTGATACCAGTTTCCGTGGCACCGTGGTTATGTTCAAATGGTATCGGTAAAATTACCAAACTGTCGGATAGTTGAGCTGTTCTCCATATATCGGTACATAGGTGGTGAAAGTTTTATAGCCTTGACCAAAATGAGAATTCCTATTACGTTATTTTCACCTACACCTCCATCACATCTAATTTGAAGTAGTTTCATTTCTGCACTTGGCCTGAATACAATCTGAGCCGGTCTTTATCTTTCCATTTTTTCTATTTCCATCATTTTATGAAACTAACTAGAGGGCGAAAATCTCTGGTGAGAAGGGACGGATCGGCACCAAAAGTTGTCGATACCGCCTGGGCCAAAAGCCGCTGGCAAACGTCACATACAGGGGGGCAATGAAAATGAAATCGGATCGCTTCCTTACAGCTGCACTAATCGTATCGTTATTACTGGGTGTTTGCCTTTCACCGGCCCAAGCCGATCTATACTATTCGTATATACGCGTACAAGAATCCACCTGGCAAATTGAGCCTACAACCCACAAGTACCATTTTAAGGTTGTGGCCAAGCGGGAACAGTATACCTACGGTTGGGACATTGATGCCGTTTACGACCTGGAAGCCTTCACGTTCAAGCTGGACATAGCCAGGACCAGGACCGGATTGGGCTCTCCTGAGAACCGAACCGGCCAGGTGCTGGTGCAGCATGTTATGCGGGATCCCCTGATATACCGCTTCATTCCCATTGCGGAGTGCATCGACCAGATAACCGGCTACAATAAACTGGCGCTGCTTCCCATTGACGCTGGGGCTAAAGGAAACGCTTGCAAAGTTGCCATATTGCTCTCGCTGGAGCAGCATTATGTCCTAAAAAATGAATATATGTCGCTTATCTCCGGCAACCCCACCCTGGCGCCCTTTCCCACCGCGCCCCCGGAGAACTCCACCGGACACGATCCCGATTTTGTTCTTCTCAAAGCCTTATTACCTTTCCAGGTTTACACGCCCTGCCATTGGTGGACTTTTGAATGGATTGTCGAGCGGCATGCTCCCAATCAGGGCGGGGGGTATGACTGGGAGCCTGCCCGGACGCACGAGTGGGGTGGGCACCGGAATGAGGAAACCGGCCAGTGCAATGTCGAATCCAGGATAGCACTCGATCCCGGCAAGCACCGCTACAAACTGCGAGCCCGGTACAAGTACGGTGGCAGCACCCCCTGGTCTCTGCCGTTTGAATTCGAGGTGGCCGGGAAAATAATTAGATTAAATGACCCCACCAAGGTGATGTCAGCGATGGACCCCTGGATCCATATAACCAAGCCTGCTGAAGGGGAGCGCTGGAAGCGGGGCGAGCCCGCCTACATCCGCTGGAAAAGCCTCAAGGTTCCTGGAGAAAAGGTCATGGTGCGTCTTCTTGGGCCGAACGCTTTCAACCACCGCATCACCCCCGAAGGCGGGGTCGATGTCGGCCTGGGGTACTGGCGCTGGACGCCGGGAGAGGACATCCCCATGGGCAACGATTATCAGGTTTTAATCACCTGCAAGGATGACTTCGCGGTAAGAGACCTCACCCCGCACACCGTTGCCATCGTTCCGGTGCTGCACGTCGGCAACCGGGGCAAAAAGCTGACCCTGGAGGAGCCCCAGGGTGGGGAAACCTGGAAAACCGGGATGTCCTGCGACATTCGCTGGTCACGCAAAGGCATCGAAGCAGGAGCCAGGATCGAGGTGGTGCTGCTCAAGGACGGCCAGTTCCTCAAGCGAATTTCTCCGGAAGTCGGTCTGCTTGTCCATTCCGGAAAAACCTCGTGGACGCCAGGATCCGACATCCCCTGGTCTCCCAAGTACCAGATCCGGATCAGCCTTAAGGGCGCCCCGGACGTCAAGGCCGAAAGCGGCAATTTTACCATTATAAAGTTGCTGGGCGGGGCGAGCGGGTCTTCCTACGGTGCTTCCCATGGTTCTTCCGCGGCGGCACAACGGCCCGCATTCCGGGCTATACTAAGCGGCCGCTCTTTCACCTCACCGGCCAAGGTGTCGCCCTCGCTGAAATTCGCCTCAGGCGACGTTCTTTCACACTTTGAGGTGCAGAAGAGCACTGGCGCGGGCAACTGGTCCAGACCCGTGATTTTCAAGACCGCTACGTTTACAATCACCAAGGCCGGAGGCTACCGCTACAGGGCAGTCGGAAAGGATGGCGGCAAGAGCCAGTGGGACACATTCACGGTGCGGATCAGGCCTGGCGCGAACCTAAATCTATAGGTCAAGCCAGACCGGGCGTGGACGCTTGTTACAGGTGGAGACGACAATCAGATTTTCATCAGCCTAAAGCTGGAGGGAAAACACAAGTTTCAGTTTTATCTAGTTCAATGGGTTAAAACAGAATGTGTTTATG
>CAZKYZ010000271.1:0-5546 GCA_964557055.1 uncultured Desulfobacterales bacterium | reverse complement strand
TACAAATTACCGGCCATCTTGAAGATCGGCAGGTACATCGCGATAACCAGGCCGCCGATGGTGACACCAAGAAAAACCAGCATGAACGGCTCGATCAGAGCGGTCAGGTTTTCGACGGCTTGATCCACTTCTTCATCGTAAAAATCAGCGATTTTCCCGAGCATGGCATCAAGGGCTCCCGTCGACTCTCCCACCGCGATCATCTGGCAGACCATGGACGGAAAGACACCGCTTTCCGAAAGCGGATCCGCCATTGTCCGTCCTTCCGAGATTCCGGATCTGACATTATAGATGGCTTTTTCGATCGTTTTGTTTCCGGATGTTTTCGCAACGATGTCCAGGGCCTCCAAAATAGCAACCCCGGAAGAAAGCATGGTTCCCATTGTCCGGGAGAATTTCGATACTGCGACCTTCCGTATCAGCACGCCAAAAACCGGAAGTTTCAAAACCAGGTCATCAACGACTCCTCGGCCTTTTTCCGTTTTGTAGAACCGTTTGAATGCGAATATCCCCAGAACAAGGGCCCCCAGCAGATAATACCAGTTGTATTTTACAAAATCACTCATAGCGATGACAAGCAGGGTAAACTCGGGCAGCTTGCCCTCCATTTGTTCAAACATTTCCTGAAACACGGGAATGACAAATACAAGAATAACCACCAGAACAACAGCGGCAATGATCAAGGTGACGATGGGATAGGTGAGCGCGCCCTTCACCTGGGACTTCAGTCTGGCAGCTTTTTCCATGTATCCCGAAAGGCGCTGCAGGATAACATCAAGAATACCCCCGGCTTCACCGGCAGCGATCATGTTGACAAACAGGTCGTCGAATTCTTTGGGGTACTTTTTGAGCGCTTCCGCCAGGGTCGTCCCGCTTTCAACGGACTCCTTGATTGATTTGAGCATTTTCTTGAAGGTTTTGTTCTCCTGCTGGGCGTGCAGGATATCGAGGCATTGGATAATCGGCAGGCCGGCATCGATCATGGTGGAAAACTGGCGGGCAAAAAGGATGACATCTTTGGTTTTTACAGGTGCCTGAAGAAAGGCGACGTCTTCAAAAAGATTCTTTGGTTTCTTTTTGATCTTCGACGGTGTAATGCGCATCCTGTTCAGGTTGGAACGAACGGTATCTTCATTGGGGGATTCCATCTCCCCCTTTTGAACTTGGTTTCTCCTATTTTTCCCTTCCCAGAGATATATCGGCACGCTAATACCCCCTTTCTTGCAAGTAGCGGTAACAGTCGGAATATTTTTTAAATTTAGTATCATATTCTTTTCGAAACGACAATAGATTTATGCGAAAGGCCAGCAAATCGACCATTTTGCGTAACACAAATCATATCTATTTGTATTTATAACGTTTTTTTAATTTTCCATCGTTTTTCTTCATCTCCTTTTTTCCAATAATCTTTCACTGGTTGTGATGGACATCTTATTTTTTCCAGGCAGAATGAATGTATTGACCAAGCCGTTTTATCCGTATATTCATACCGTCAATGCTCCATATCGGATGACATACACAGGGTGACAACGCATGCAATCTTCACCGACCGGACAGAAACCCGCTCCGAAGGGCCTGACCATAATCGGAACCCATCAGAACGCCGACTTCGACGCCCTTGCCTCTCTGCTAGCGGCTCAGAAACTATATCCCGGGTCTCAAGTTGTCTTTCCCGGATCTCAGGAAAAAAACCTGCGCAATTTTTTTATCGACTCCATGATTTACCTCTTCAATATGGTCGATATCAAAACGATCGACACCCGTGTAGTAACACGCCTGGTCCTTGTGGATACCCGCCAGCCCCATCGCATTGGAAATCTCGAAAAACTGCTGAGCCGCAGCAACCTCGAGATTCATATTTATGACCACCACCCATCCGATGAGGACGAAGTTCGAGCGGATTATCTGCTCAGTTCTAAAACGGGAGCCAATGTCACCATTCTGATTGAAAAAATTATCGAAAAAGGTATCGAAATAACACCGGATGAAGCCACCGTGATGTGTTTGGGCATATACGAAGACACCGGTTCCTTTTCATTCACCTCCACCACGGAACGCGATTTCCAGGCTGCGGCGTTCCTGCTTTCTAAAGGGGCCAACCTCAACATCATCTCCGATCTCATATCGCGGGAGATCAACCCCATGCAGGTTGCCCTGTTGCATGATATGATTCAGGCTTCCTCACGCCTCAATATCAACGGCATCGAAATTGTGATTACCAATGTATCGACCGAAGAGTATATACCGGATTTTGCCTTTCTGGTTCATAAAATGCTGCGGATGGAAAACCTGGATGCCATCTTTGCCATGGCCAGAATGGGGAAAAAAATTTATGTTGTCGCCCGAAGCCGGGTTGCCGAAGTGGATGCGGGTTCCATATTGAAAGAGGTGGGTGGAGGGGGGCATGCCTATGCCGCCGCAGCTACGATCAAGGAAAAAACACTGATCCAGATTGAGCACAAACTGATCGACATTTTGCAAAAGCAGGTAAAATCCCACCGGCAGGCAAAACACCTGATGTCCGCGCCGCCGATTGCCGCAAAACCGGAAATGACTTGCGAAGAAGCCGCCAAAATACTGACCCGCTATAATATCAATACCCTTTTGATCATGGAGGACCCGATAGCCAAGGAAAATCTGCTGGGGTTTATCGCTCGCCAGACAATCGAAAAAGCGCTTTTCCACGGTTTGGGACACGTGGCGGTACGCGAATACATGTCCACCGATTTCGAACGGGTTGCCCCATCCGCCGACCTACTGGAAATACAGGAAACCATCATCAAAAACAAGCAGCGTATCCTGCCGGTGGTTGACGGCGGAAAGGTCATCGGTGTTCTTACCCGTACGGATCTCCTGAATATCCTCGTACTCCAGAACAGCAAGAAAAGTGTAAAATCAAGAAACCTGCTCCTGGAAACTGTTCACGGAAGGACCCGGCAGGTACTTCGCTTTATGAACGAAAGACTGCCGGAATATATTCTGGACATTCTTCGCTCCGCCGGACAAACTGCCGACAATCTGGGCTATGAAGCTTATGTAATCGGTGGTTTCGTAAGAGACTTGTTCCTGTATCGTCGGAATGAAGATGTGGATATCGTCATTGAGGGAGACGGCATTGCCTTCGCAAAAGAATTCGCCCGTCGAAACCAGGCTCGTCTGCACACCCACGAAAAATTCGGTACGGCGGTCATCACGCTGCCCAACGGATTTAAAATCGATGTGGCTTCCGCCCGGTTGGAATACTATACGGCCCCGGCAGCGTTGCCGACGGTGGAAATGAGTTCCATCAAACTCGATCTTTTTCGCAGGGATTTTACGATCAATACCCTGGCGATTCATTTGTCTCCGAAACAATTCGGATTGTTGATTGATTTTTTTGGCGCCCAAAAGGATATCAAGGGCAAGGCCCTGAGGGTTCTCCACAGCCTCAGTTTCGTAGAGGACCCAACCCGTGTGTTTCGGGCCATCCGCTTTGAACAGCGATTTGATTTCCGGATCGGAAAACTCACCGCCGGTTTGATTGAAAATGCCGTTAAAATGGATTTTTTCAAACGCCTGAGCGGCAAGCGTGTGTTCACGGAACTGCGCTTGATACTCGAAGAGGAAAACCCCGTTCCCTCAATCGAAAGGCTAAATGACTACGACCTGTTAAAGACCATCCACCCCGGCATGGCGTTGGAGAGGGAACTGCTCGCAACGTTACTGTCGGTCAAAGAGGTCCTGGCATGGTATGACTTGCTTTTTCTGGATGAGTCTTATATCAAGTGGGTCGTTTATTTTTTGGCAATGACCCAAAAGTTTGACCAGGAAACAACAGAAAAGATCTGCCGGCGGTTTGAGCTGACCCCGAAATTCAAAACAATCTTCTGTGGAACCAGGTTTAAAGCAATTGCGTGCCTGCAGTGGATGGAGTGGGAAAGGCCGATCAAAAACAGCGATGTCTACCGAAAACTGTTGCCTTTTAAAACGGAATTCATACTCTACATGATGGCGTTGACGAACATCGACCATGTTAAAAAATCGATATCGGTCTTTATCACCAAACTTCGGCATGAGACGCCAATCATAAACGGGGCGAGACTGAAAAAGATGGGCTACCCATCGGGACCCTTGTTCAGCAAAATATTTGATGCCCTTCTGGATGCACGCTTAAACGGGCATGTGCTGACAGAAGAAGATGAAGTGAATTATATTCATGAACATTTTACAATAACCGTCTGTTAAACCACACCCCGGGATCAATGGGATGCGGCCGTCGGGGACAGGGAATTGGATAATGAGTAATGAGACCGTACTTACAGGAATAACAACCACAGGGACACCCCATATCGGCAATTATGTAGGTGCGATTCGGCCGGCCATCAATGCGAGTAAAAAACCGGATACACTTTCCTTTTACTTTCTGGCAGACTACCATGCACTGGTGAAATGCCACGACCCGGATGTCATGCACCGGTCGGCTTTGGAAGTTGCTTCCGCTTGGCTGGCACTTGGTTTGGACACCGATAATTCCATTTTTTACCGGCAAACCGATATCCCTGAGATTCCGGAATTAACCTGGATCCTCACTTGTTTTGCGGCCAAAGGGCTGATGAATCGTGCCCACGCCTACAAAGCCGCTGTGGTCGAAAATGAGGAAAGCGGTTCCCGTGATCCCGAAAAGGGTATAACCATGGGACTTTTTTGCTACCCGATACTAATGGCTGCCGATATTCTCATGTTTCGAGCTCACAAAATCCCCGTCGGGAAAGATCAGATCCAGCATATCGAAATGACCCGCGATATCGCTTCCCGGTTCAATCACCATTACGGGGACCTTTTCGTGTTGCCGGAACCTCTAATAGACAACAACACGGCAATACTGCCTGGCCTGGATGGCCGCAAAATGAGCAAAAGCTACAACAATGCGATCCCCCTCTTCCTTCCGGAAAAAAAGCTTCGCAAGTTGATTATGAAGATCAAAACCAACTCACTGCCTCCGGAGGCACCCAAGGACCCTAATTCCTGTACGCTTTTCACAATATATCAGGCTTTTGCCGGAAAGACGGCGGCTGACGAACTGAGAAAACGATATATCCTGGGGATCGCCTGGGGCGAAATGAAGCAATACCTGTTTGAATTCATAAATGATCTTCTTACGGAGCCCCGCAAACGGTATACCGAATTTATCAACGACCCTGGTTATGTGGAGGGTGTTTTAAAAACGGGAGCCGAAAAAGCGAGGGAATACAGCGTACCCTTTTTACAGAAAATCAGAACAGCTATCGGCGTAGGATCCGTATTGTAAATGGTGATCCGGTCTTCTGGAATGTTGAATGAACGAACCGTACGAAATCAAACTGCAAAACATTTTCGAAGGTCCCATGGATCTTCTCGTGCACCTCATCAAAAAAAACGAGGTGGACATTTATGATATCCCGATTGCACTGATAACCGACCAGTACCTGGCGTACATCGTATGGATGAAATCCATGAATATCGATTTCGACGGCGACTTTATCGTGGTGACAGCAACACTGGCGCATATATAATCGATAATGCTGCTG
>CAZKYZ010000270.1:0-5556 GCA_964557055.1 uncultured Desulfobacterales bacterium | reverse complement strand
GGTACCGATTTCTCCCTGGTAATGTTCGACCAGTTTCTTAATATTCAAATAATAACTGTTCAGGTTCGCGGCAACGGGTTTTTCGTTGGGTATAACAATCATCCTGATTATCTCCTTCTTCGGAGTCTTTCAATAGATAGTCGGATACTATCCTGCATTCGCAGAATTGCCTCACCGAGGTCACCAAGCTCGTCACCGGATCCGGATTCAATCTCGGCTTCCAATTCACCAACACTAATTCTCTCGGCAACCTCGGTCAGTGATTTGATTCTGCCGACCAACTTGTGACCATAAACGGAAACAATAATCGCAATTAACATAATGGTGCCCCCCAGAATGCCGAGAATAATCATCACAGCCTGATCTGCCTCTCTGCGGGCCCGTTCACGCATGTTCACAACCGGTTGGGTGAACTCATCCAGGTAAGTGGAAGAAGAAATCCCAAAGCGGGTGCCTTCGATGGGGGTTATCACCATGAACTTATCACGTTTTTGGCCGTCTGGGTCCATCCAGACATAGTAACCGGACGCTTCAGCGTTCTGACCTTTTTCTGCGTTGGCCGTGATCTTTTCAAAAGCCTTAAAATCCGAACCCAGCACCTTTTGCATGGTAGCACCCAGAGGGACCCCGATTAAATTGGGATCCGGATGCATCCACAGGGTAACAGCTTCTCCGTCCTGAGCGATGGAATAAAGGGATGTATAACCGGTTTTTCCGACCTTTTGGATCGCAATCCGTTTGAATTCCGTGCCGAAATTAAAATCTTCCGGCCGTAAACCAGGGTTACTAACAAGATAAAGTTTGCATTGCTGAGCTACAGATCGTGCCATGTCGGCGACGCGGCTTTCCGCCATTTTGGATATCGTTTCGTAACTGTCGTCAATAAGGGTGGTTGTCAGTTGTTTCATCTGTACCAGGTAAAGCGCACCGGCAGCGGCAATCAAAAGGAGCGGTACAACCATAAAAAGCAGAATCATTTTGGACCGCAGACCCAAAAATTTGGACTTCTTTTTTTCCGGTTTCATCTTTTTTCGTTTCCCCAGCGGCGACTTGGCAGGTTCCGGTTTAGAAGGTCTTGCAATCAGGTCATTTACGTCCAAAGCCGCTGTTGGCTCTGTGGCCGGCAGCTCAATTGAAAAAGGAGTGGGGTTGTCTTCGGGTTTATCAACCGTAATTAAATTATTACACGCCTTGCACTTGAACCTGGCATCCTTTCCTTGAATTTTTGAAGGATCCACTTTGTATTTTTTCCCGCATTCCTCACATATGACAATCATGTCAGAACTCCTTTTTCGGAACTGGTTACAACTATCTTTACAGATATACGGCACCGGCTGAAAGATGAAAGTGTTATTCCTGCCGAATAACACCTAACCACTGCTATGCTGGACTAATAGCCGCTGCTCTTGATTTTTTTTACCATGTTTAGTTTAAACTCCGCCTTCTTTTCCTCACGACGGATTTCCCTTGACAATATGTCGACCAGCTCCGCTGCCTGATGGGCCGGAAATCTTCCCGGTGTGTAGCCCATATCCTCAACCGTATCTTCGAGAATGACATCAGCGATGGGACCAATAGCCAATGACAGCTGGTCAACAAGATAATCCATAAACTCACCACTGAGCGTTTTTACAGCACCCCCCGTGGCTTCTATCAGCTGCAAAGAAAGTAGCTTGGAAACGACGCTTCGTATCGTCCCCATATTCATTCCAAGATTGCTGGCGACCTCTCCCAGGCTTTTTTCCCCATCAAGCTCCATCAAAATACCGAGCATATGGCTGTCCAAGGAGAATTCTCCGATATCCGATCGAACAACTCGCCTGAATATGATAGAAGAAATGTTGCCTGACGAAATATCCATGTAGCGCCTCCATGTACATTATCAGCCCGGACGGCAACGAACCGATTCGCGCTCCCGTCACGGGCTGTGATGACGTCATCTGACCCTGTACTCTGCTATTGCCGCCCCCGGTCCAGCAATTCCTGAATCTCAGCCTTCATGGTCTCGAACTCCATTTTAACCATCCGTTTGATCTCCCGCAAGAGGTATTCATTAGCCGGGCTGAGGGCATCTTCCTGTGTGCCTGAGGAGGACAGCTCTGCGGGCAGAAACGGTTTCGTATTCTTCTCGGCAGAGCGGTCCTTTTCTGCCGGCCGGTCGGCTTGAACCCGGCGGGGATGATCTTGTTGAGACGTTGAAGCAAAAGCGATCGTTTTGGATAAGGCGATTTTTTCTTTCAGATCTTTAAATTTTCCGGCCTCTTTCAACAACAGTTTTTTCTTTTGATCATCATTTAATGTGGTGCTGGACACGATTGTCTCCAAGTTATTAAATACGGAATTGAGCAGTTTAATGGAATCCGGGTGGGAGGCAACCTTCTTTGCACGAATATACTTTCCGATAATTGCCAGAAGCTTCAAGAAAATCGCGATGACGTTATCGCCCTTGTAGCCTGTTTTCAGCATCTCGACTTCATCAATGAACTGGGTCATGATGTCATCGCTGATCTCCCATTCTATAGAAAGGATAAACGACTTCAGTTCCTCCAATGAGAGATCATTGGTGATCCTCTTTTGGTCAAGGTCCTCCGTGTCTGTGCCGGAGACCTTCACCATTTTAGCGCTGCTGTTTTCGTCATCTGGGTTCGTCAATGATCATCCCCTACTTTAGTTTTTTCTGTAATGACGCCATTGTAACGGAGGTCGCCCGTTTCAGGGTTGTGAAAACATTTTCCCCGGTCAGTGCACTCGCTTCAAAACTGGGCACTTTTAATTGTGAGTTGAGATCTTTTTCCAGCGTTTCAAGCGACAGCAAAGGAATCCCCTGCTCACTCAGGTCTCTTTTGTTGTACTGCAGGATAAGCGGTATTTTAAAAATGCTTTTTTTATAGGTGGACAAATTTTTCTGCAAATTTTTTAATGAAATAATATTCTGTTCGCGACGAACCGCCATGGATTCGGCAACAAAAACCACGCCGTCAACTCCTCTTAAAACAAGGCGCCTGGTGGCATCGTACTTTACCTGTCCGGGCACCGTGTAAAGCTGGACCTTAATGTCGTAACCCTTAATTTTGCCGATATCAAAAGGAAGAAAATCAAAAAATAGGGTCCGGTCGCCATGTGTCTTGATGGTAACCATCTCCTTGTTGAGTCTATCTTTAATCTTGTTGTAGATAAATTCCAGGTTCGTGGTTTTACCCCCCCGGCCGGGGCCGTAATACACAATTTTCACCTGTACGAGTTTCTTCTTTAAATTTACAAAAGCCAAGAGAAACACCTCATATTATGCGTATAATTGGACAACCATCTGCATTTAAATCATCGTATAGCTGCCAAAACCAGACATCATTCAATCAGCTCAAGTACTTTGGCTATTTTTTCCGCCGCTTCGGCAACTTTCAACCGCAAAAAACCGAGCGATATATCCTTGCCGAAGATCGTAACAAGCAGAAATTCCGTCAGCACCTTACTGAAATGAATGTTCGCCTTGGTGCCCTGATGAAAAAGAAGTGAAAATTCATCCTCGCCAACAATATTCGCCATGGCGCTTACAGCACCGAAATTGCCAGCGGCCAGGGCCGCGAGTGAATAAACATCATGATCGAGCTCTCCATTGTCAAGATCGGCAATGACATTGCCAGCCCTGTCAACCAGAAAAACAGAGAATACGCCAATATCATACAGATCTTCCTGCAGTATCTTTTCTATGCCCTCAATCTGTTTCTGGCCGAGTGTGTAATCCAAATCACTTCCTCCTGCAAAGTAATTAATATTGAATGGAATCCTTTCAGAATTATCCTCTTCTTGATAACAAAATAGGAACCCCCTTATCAAGACAATTTTTTTTTAAATGCAGATGGATGCACCTTGTTTCCCCGCCGGAACCATTTGAAAATTTCACGTAACATTTAGATATTTCATGGTTTACGATAAAATTACCCCGATCGCTCCGGCTACAATTATAAAAAATACAAGTGTATTCTGTTAGTTATGGTAAAATGCGGTGATCACTGGATCCGTTCAAGGGACCGCTGCATATCTGGAAAGCCGTTGCCCGAAAAAAGATTGCTATCCAAAGCTGGCGATTAAATCCTTGACAGCAGATTCTCCTGGTTTTATTTTCACACAAACTCGTTTCTTTGGTGGTAAAACCGGGAGCAAGGGAGCCGATGGATGGAGGTTGCCTGGCATCCCCCGTTGTCTGTAAGGCTTCCACAATGAATCACATTCCAGCCAGATTTCGGTCATGCGGCATTCGTTCGTCAAGCGGGCTCTGTTTCAAGCTGCTGCTAATCCTGACGATTCTGCCATTTTGCAGTCAATCCTACGGCAGCGCAATCGGAATTTCGGACAACGAGATTGTCATTGGCCAGTCATGCGCACTGACAGGCCCAGCCAATCAGCTGGGAAACCAGATGAGGGATGGCGCCCTGACATATTTCGCGGCCGTCAATGCCAACGGCGGTATTCGTGGAAGAAAAATCCGGTTGATCACCAAAGATGACGGTTACGAACCAAAAACCTGCGAGAACAATACCAAAGACCTGATCGCGCAGGATAAAGTTTTTTTGCTGTTCGGCTATGTCGGTACACCAACATCAAAAGCAGCGGCCCCCATTGCCATCGGACACGGCATCCCTTTTTTCGCCCCTTTGACCGGTGCGGAATTCCTCAGAAATCCGGTAACGCGGAATATCTTCACCATCCGGAGCAGTTATTATCAGGAAACAGAAAATATCGTTCAAAAGCTCATTCAAGATAAAGGTTTCACCCGGATATCTGTTTTTTACCAAAACGATTCTTACGGCAAAACGGGACTGGAAGGCGTCAAACTGGCTCTGGCCAGGCGAAGCCTTGAAGTGCTGAACGAAAGCAGCTATTCCCGTAATACGCTGGATGTGCAAAATGCCGTCGACAGTATCATGATTACCAAGCCGGAAGCTGTCATTATAATCGGCGCCTATGCACCGAGCAGCGCGTTTATTCAGAAAATGAGAGACCTGGGCAGCCAAAGCCTTTTTTGCAACATCTCTTTTGTCGGCATCGATGCCCTCGGGGCCCTGATGTCCAACAAAGGCATCGGCGTCTGCGCCACGCAGGTGGTTCCTTATCCGTATGACAAACGAATACCGGTCGTGTCCGAATTCCATGCGAATTTGAATCAGTACCAGCCAAGAATGGAACCGGGATTTGTCAGCATGGAAGGCTACATCTCGGCCAAGGCTCTCTGTCGGATACTGGAAAAGGTCCCGGAACCGCTCACCCGGGAAAGCTTTATCGAAACCGCTGAAAAACAGTCGAATGTGGATCTGGGGGGGTTTACCTTCGGTTTCAGCCCCGACAGTCATCAAGGATCCGACCTGGTCTATTTCGTGCAAATAGGACCCGGTGGATTCGTTACCCCGATTGACAGCCTGAATCAACTGTATCAATATTGAAAAATAGATACCATGACCTGAACAGTTACCTGAGAAACCTGTATAACTGCCGGGTTCAGAAAATTACCGTCGATGCCGGATTCAGCTGCCCCAACCGGGATGGGAGCATCTCCTATGG
>CAZKYZ010000269.1:0-5556 GCA_964557055.1 uncultured Desulfobacterales bacterium | reverse complement strand
CTGATGGACATACTCAAGGCGAATCCGTGTATTCCTTCAACAGGCCAGCAGATACCCCTTTCGCTGAAGATGCCGGACGATGTTGAACAGCTGTTCCACGGTTTTTTCGTCGGCGTTCGGGCCGGGATGGCGCACCGTGTCGCTGGTGAAGACGCCCAGTTTCTTCAATACTTTTTTTCGCAGGGACACCCCGATACCCGGCTGGAATTCCCAACGGTTCAGGGGCAGGAAGTCGTAAAAAAGGGTGGCCGCCTCGTTCCACTTTTCGGCTTGGCACAGATCGTACAGGTTGACCAGCAGCTCCGCGTAGACGAAGCCTGTCATGATGCCCACGGCGCCCCGTTCCATCTCCTCAAAAGCATACATCCCCCCCAGTGCGCCGAACACTTTCAGGCTCGTACCCGTCGATTTTGCCAGGGAATCCATTTTAGCGCCGGTGGGCGGGTCTTCCAGTTTAATGTAGTTGATGTTTTCTGATGATTGAAAGATGCGTGTAACCAGGGGCACGGTCAGGGTGATGCCGGTAACCGCGGGATAATCGTGGATGACAATCGGTATTTTTACCGATCCGGCCACCTGCTGGTAATAGCTGAAAAGGGCTTCGTCGGACTGGACGTTGTGGGGTCCCAGAAGAACGGCATCCGCCCCCAGATCCGCTGCCGTTTGGACCATCAATTTAGCCGGGTCGGTGGCGGCCGCGCGCGCCCCCACCACAAGCTGCATACCTGCAGGCAGGCTGTTGTGGTATCGGGAAATTACCGCGCTTCTTTCTCCTTCGGTCAGTTTGTGGCCCTCCCCCAGGGCCCCCAAGATGGCCAGACCGTGGACTTTTTTTACGGCCATGAAATCCACCAGGCGTTCGATGCTCGCGAAATCAACTGCTCCGTTTTCGAGAAACGGTGTCGGAACGATGGGATAGATGCCTTTTAGGGTCATGCTTTTCGTCCTGTTTCATTCAGAATCGATTTTTACCACAAGTTTTCCCCGGAAACGACATTTCCCAGGATCATGGGGAATTTGGCACCCAGCAGAAATTTCAGATCCCCATTTCTGATTTTCCAGTCCAGTGGATTGATGCCGATCCCGGGATTATATCGAAAAGGGATCAGGAGTTCAATCGCAGAATCAGGCGTCCCTTATTTTCCACAACCGTAAAACCGAACATGGGAATGGTTTCTGTCAGGGGGCGGCCGAACAGGAAATCGAGTATTTCCCTGTCGATGCCGCTTTTTTCGATCAGAAGGGGCCGCAGGTTCCGGTCGTACTGGACGATCTCAATGATTGTTTTCGAAGCGGTTGGATCTCCCCCTTTGGCCGGTTTCACCAGTTTTCCGATGGCCTCGTAGGAACACCTCTTCTGGTGGTCGGCCACCAGATCCCAGAGGCCTTCCACGGCTCCAATAAGATCTCTTCGGGTGATCCGGCCGATTTTGTAGACGGCCCGGATATCACTGATGTCCCAGCATTTGAGGGCCCGGCATTCCAGGGGGCGATTTTCGTAAATGGTGCAAAGACGCTTTTCCTCATCGAAAAAAATGCAGGTCCAGTCCGTTCCCCCACGACCTTTGATTTTGATCACATCACCATTCACCGGGATGAGGGTACCGCTGACGTTGTCTCGCACCATCTCTCCCTGCCGGATGGTGTAGAGATAGCGCGTGTGGATGGCACCCGTTTCGATGAGGTGCCGGTCTTCCTTGTGAAAGGCAGGGCCTCCTTTTTTGCAGCAGGCGCCGCACTGGCGGCATTCTCGGGTGTGCCTTGAGTTGTCTTCGGACGAAGTCATAGGGACGCTTTCACGTTGGAAGGGTATCCGAAATCGGTTATGGACGGATCTTTGTATGAATACAGATTAACAGGTCGGTGGAGAGGGGACAATATCAAATTGGTAATCGGGTAAGATCGAATTTATCTATCATGGGTATGTAATGATTGAAATAATTGTTTGGCTTGACCAATCAGCAAGTTATGGTACATATAAAACGGTTGGGAAGGGGGTACAGGTAAGAAAACGGAAAATAAACCCTTCGATTCTTAATATTTCGCGTTGCTCACGAGATTTATACTCAATATTAATATCAGCGATATGAAAAAAATTACCAAAACGGAAGCACCGCAGTATGAGAGAGATAAGATCAGGTCCTACCTCCTGGTGGCAGAATGTACTGTTGGTGCGAAAAATATTACCACGTCCCTGGTAGAGATGAAACCAGGCGGTATCCAGAAACCGCACCACCACAGAACAGAGCAATGCTATATGATCCTTAAGGGCAAAGGTGTCATGAATGTTGACGGCGAACAGGCTTCGGTAACGGCTGGTGATACGATATTTATTCCCTCTGACAGCCTTCACAGCCTTGTCAATGTCGGAAAAACCACCCTGAAATATTTCAGTGCGGGTTCCCCCGTCTTTGGTTCTGCAAACGAGCAAAAGCTGTGGCCGTTAAACAACAATGAAGAGAATGTGTGATTTATACTTTTAGACAATTGATAGCGGGGAAGCCAAATTGAAACAGCAACTGTTTTCTCTGATCGTGTTTACCGGGACCCTTCTTTTTGCCTGTAGCGCTTTTGCCGCTGATTCGAATCCTGATGTGACGGGTGGGACCGAGGCAAGCGTCTCGGGTACTGGCCTTACACCCGTACGCGGCAGCTCCGAACGCAAAGCCGTTCTGGACGTATTGCGACAAGAGGTGAAACGGCTCCACGGAATGGATGTGATATTCGTGGTGAGACATTTGAAGGTTAAAAACGGATGGGCCTGGGCGCATACCCAACCGCAATCGCCGGACGGCTCACAGCAATACGAAGACATTTTGGCTCTTCTGAATAGTCAAGATGGGAGCTGGAAGGTGGTGGAGCTCCCGTGCACCGAAGTGGAAAACCCCGATTGTATCGATGCGCCGGAGTATTTTTCCGGGCTGAAGGAGCGGTTTCCCGGGGTTCCTGCTGAAATATTTTTGGAGTAGATGATCGTATGTTTGTGCGTGCGTTATTTGCCTTCCTTCTGTTTCCGGGCCTTGCCGCGATTCTCGCGCCGCCGCTGATTGCATCTTTAAAAATGAACAACGTTACGGTTTTTCTCCGGAACCAAAAGCCAAACAGGCAGCCTGATATTTTTTCAGGCTGCCTGTTGCGTTTGGTTATACGTATTTAGGTCTTTTTTTACAGCTTATTTCTTTTCTTCTTCCACCGGCATTCCCGCTTTTTGTTTTAACTTTTCGTAGCGGTTCATGAACTCCTCTTCCAGCTTGACCGTCAGCTTTTTGGACTCGTCCGGGAATGATTTTTGTAAGGCCGCATAGCGGACTTCGCCGGACAGGAAATCCTGGAGACTGCCGTCAGGAGCCTTGGAGTCAAGGGTGAAGGGATTTTTCCCTTCCGCTGTGAGGGCCGGATTGTAGCGATAGAGCGGCCAGTAACCGGACTGAACGGCCAGTTTGGTCTCTTCCTGGGATTTGCCCATGCCTTTTTTAATGCCGTGGTTGATGCAGGGCGCATAGGCCAGGATCAGGGACGGGCCGTTGTAGCTTTCCGCTTCCGTGACCGCCTTCATCAACTGCTGCTTGTTGGCGCCCATGCCGACACTGGCCACGTAGACGTATCCGTAAGTCATAGCCATGCCGCCCAGGTCCTTCTTGGCCGTTTTTTTGCCGGAAGCGGCGAACTTGGCGATGGAGCCTGTGGGTGTGGCCTTGGAGGACTGCCCGCCGGTGTTGGAGTAAACTTCCGTGTCGAACACCATGATGTTGATGTCCTCTCCGCAGGCCAGAACGTGATCCAGACCGCCGTAAGCGATATCGTAAGCAGCCCCGTCACCGAGGAAGACCCAGTAGGATTTCTTGGTGAACAGGGAGGACATGCCGGCGATCTGGTATAAGAGCGGATCGTCCAGGTAGCCGGAGAGCAGCACTTTCAGCTGATCACCGAACCGGCGGGAGCCATCGGCGTCTTGCATGTTGTCCAGCCAATCGGACAGGGTCTTCTTTACCTCTTCGGGGATGTCCGACGCCAGGGATTCCCTGGCCAGATCGGCCAGCCTGCTGCGCTGCTGCAAGGCGCCCAGGAACATTCCGTAAGTAAATTCGGCCGGGTCTTCAAACAGGGAATTGCCCCAGGTGGGACCATAGCCGTCTTCATTGACACAGTATGGAATGGCGGGCGCGCTGCCGCCCCATATGGAGGTGCAGCCCGTGGCATTTCCGATGATCATGCGATCACCGTAAAGCTGGGTCAGCAGCTTGGCGTACGGTGTTTCCCCGCAACCGGAACAGGCACCGGAGAACTCGAGCAGGGGCTGACAGAACTGGCTGCCCTTCACCGTCGCCTTACTCAACAGTTTATCGCGAATCGGCAAGGTGGTCGAGAATTGGTGGTTGGGCACCTGGATTTTGGTTTGGGTATCCAGCGGTTTCATGACCAGGGCGGTTTGTTTGGCCGGGCAGATGTTGGCGCAGTTTCCGCAACCGTAGCAATCCAGCGTACTCACCTGTATCCGGAAGTGATATCCCTTGAGTTCTTTGCCCTTGGCCTCAATGGTCTCGAACGTTTTGGGGGCTTCTTTCACATCTTCATCTGTCAGCAGGGCGGGACGGATAGCCGCATGGGGACAAACCATGGCACACTGATTACACTGGATGCAGTTTGCACTGATCCACTCCGGCACCATGATGGCAACCCCGCGTTTTTCGTATTGGGTGGTGGCTACCGGGAAGATGCCATCCGGGGAGAAGGCGCTCACCGGCAGGCTGTCACCCTTATTGGCCAGCATGGGACGCATGACGTCGGTGACAAATTCCGGTTCGTCCGTTGCCGCTTCCTTTTCTCCTTCGGCGTTTTCCCAGGACTTCGGGTATTTAATCTGCACCAGCTTGTCGAGGGTGCTGTCGACGGCATCACAGTTCATTTTGACGATATTCTCGCCCTTTCTGCCGAACAGTTTTTTTATCTGGTCTTTCAGGTAGGCGATGGCTTCGTCCACCGGGATCACGTTGGCCAGCTTGAAAAAAGCTGTCTGCATGATCATGTTGATCCTTCCGCCGAGACCGACTTCGCCGGCGATTTTTACGGCGTCGATATTGTAAAAGTTCAACTTTTTGCGGGCGATGGTACGCCGCATGTCCGCCGGCAGGTTCTTCTCCATATCCTTGACCGTCCAGGCCGAGTTGAGGACGAAGGTGCCGCCTTTTTTGATGCCTTCCAGGACGTCATAGGTATCCACATAGCTGTCCTTGTGGCAGGCAATGTAGTCCGCCGAATCGATCAGGTAGGTGGACTGGATGGGGGTTTTCCCGAAACGGAGGTGGGAGATGGTGACGCCCCCCGATTTTTTGGAATCGTAGGCAAAATAAGCCTGGGCAAACATATCCGTATTGTCGCCGATAATTTTGATGGCACTTTTATTGGCACCGACGGTCCCATCGGCGCCAAGACCCCAGAATTTGCACTGCACGGTACCGGCCGGCGCTACATCAAAGCCCTCTTTCACCTCAAGGGAGGTATTGGAGACATCGTCGGTAATGCCGACGGTGAAGTGGTTCTTTGGTCCGGTGGCAT
>CAZKYZ010000268.1:0-5559 GCA_964557055.1 uncultured Desulfobacterales bacterium | reverse complement strand
GCAGCGGTTTCGCAGCGTTCTTTTCGTGGCTGAATGCATCAAGGCAAAAGTGCGCGGGTTTGCCATGCTGCTGCACGAACCGGAACTTACCTTCGCTTACCTGGACTGGATCGCCACGGCCACGGGCCGGGCCGGTGGGGGCATCGGTGGGGCGCTGTACGACCGGATCCGGCGGGAGGCCACAGCCCTCAAAGTGCAAGGGCTGTTTTTTGAATGCCTCCCCGATGATGCCGAGGCCTGCCATGATTCGGCTGAACTTAAGCAGAACCGTTCCCGCCTGCGCTTTTACGAGCGGTACGGCGCGCGGCCCATCGTCAATACCGGTTACGAATCCCCCGTAAAACCAGGGCAAACCGGCATGCCTCACCTGGTCTACGACGACCTGGGCACCGACAGACCACTCAAAAAGAAATTTGCCCGACAGGTGGTGCGGGCCGTGCTGGAACGCAAATATGCAGATTACTGCCCGGCCGACTATGTGGAAAAGGTGGTGGCGAGTTTCCGGGACGATCCGGTAAAACTGCGGGATTTCCGCTATGTCAAACCGGCGGCGGTCGTTACCACCGTCGAAAGCCGTTCGGAAGAGCTGATCGCACTGATTGTCAACGACCGGCACGATATTCACCATGTGAACGAACGGGGATACGTGGAAGCGCCGGTTCGCGTGAAAAGCATTCTAAATGCCATTGAACCCAGCGGCATGTTCACCGCCATCAAGCCGCGGCCTTTTCCGGACAAGCACATTCACGCGGTGCATGATGCGGATTTCGTTGGTTATCTCAAACGGGCCTGTGCCGAGGTGCCCGCCGGTAAATCGCTGTATCCATATATTTTCCCAATTCGCAACAAGACCCGGCCCCCCAAGGAACCGTCGGTGTTGTCTGGATACTACTGCATCGACACCTTTACCCCCATCAACGCCAACGCTTATCTGGCGGCCCGGCGCAGTGTGGACTGTGCCTTGACAGCCGCCCGTGAGATATTGGACGGCCGGCGAATTGCCTACGCCTTGATCCGCCCCCCCGGCCATCATGCCGAGCGGCGCTCTTTCGGCGGATTCTGCTATTTCAACAACGCCGCCATCGCCGCCCAGTACCTGTGCACCCATGGCAAGGTGGCCATTCTGGATGTGGACTACCATCACGGCAACGGCGGCCAGGACATCTTCTACCGCCGCAGCGATGTGCTCACGGTCTCCATTCACGGCCATCCCAAGTTTGCCTACCCCTATTTTTGCGGATTCAGGGACGAGCACGGTGATGGCGATGGCGAAGGGTTCAACCTCAACATTCCCCTTTCCGAAGCGGTCGATGGTGAGGGTTACCGCAAGGCCCTGACGCGTGCCCTGCACCGGATCGAAGAGTTCCAGCCGCAATTCCTGATTGTGGGCCTGGGCCTGGACCCGGCCAAGGGCGACCCGACGGGGACATGGTCCCTGACGGTCAAAGATTTTGTCGCAAACGGCCGTATGATCGGGACGCTGGGTTTGCCCATGGCGGTGGTCCAGGAAGGCGGTTACCGAACGCAAACTTTGGGGAAAAATGCACTGGCATTCTTCCGGGGGCTTGTTGAAGGCACCGGGCAGTGGGCAGACGGCCGACAGGCTTCCAATCATCGGCTTCATGGCGTGACCTTCCGAGATGCGATTGTACCGGAGGATGGCCAACGGGTTCGTCGTCTTGTGGATATTACCGGGTTTTTTCATCCGGAAGAGGTGGCCATCGCGGAAGAGCTGGTGGTGGAACACCTTGAAAAAGGGGAAGCCAGCGGATATCATTTCATCATGGCTGACCACTACGGCCGGCTGGCCGGGTATGCCTGTTTCGGCCCCATCCCCGGCACCACCTCCAGCTATGATCTGTATTGGATCGCCGTTCATCCGGATTTCCAGGGCCGCGGGCTGGGCCGTCGGCTGCTGATGGAATCCGAACGGCGCATCAAGACCTCCGGCGGCAGCCGTATTTACGTGGACACCTCACAGCGGTTGCAGTACGCCAGCACGCGCGCCTTTTATGAAAGCTGCGGCTACCGCCTGGAGACCGTTCTCAAGGACTTTTACGCCGTGGGCGACGGTAAGGCCATCTACTGCAAATCATTGATATAGCCAATGCAGACAGCGCCTCTTTTGTTGGACTACCATGTCCGAAAACGTCTTGCCATATGAATCCAAAGAGGGCAATATGACCCTTACGGTTACCCTCGTAATTGGGGCAATATTTCGGCTGGGATACGCAGCCGGGGCAGGAGACCACGGGCATGGTACTGGACAAACAAATTTGCGACAGGGCGCGCCTGGCGAGGGACCCCCGATTCGACGGCTTGTTTTTTGTCGGTGTGTTGAGCACCGGCATCTATTGCCGGCCTATCTGTCCGGCCCGTTCGCCAAGGCCGCAGAATATCGTCTACTTTCCTTCGGCAGCCGCGGCTGCCGAGGCCGGCTTGCGGCCCTGCCTGCGCTGCCGACCCGAGGCGTCGCCGGGCAGCCCGGCCTGGAGTGGCACTTCCGCTACGGTTTCCAGGGCCCTACTGCTGATCCGTCAGGGCGCCCTGGATGAAGGCAGCCTCGAAGATCTGGCCTTGAAACTGGGCGTGGGCAGCCGCCATTTACGCCGATTGTTTCAAACCCGCATGGGCGTTTCACCCAAAGGGTTTGCAACGACCCAAAAAATTCTTTTCGCCAAAAAACTATTGAGTGAAACAGCACTGCCGATTACTCAAATTGCTTTTGCATCCGGTTTCGGCAGCATCCGGCGATTCAACGCCGCTTTCCGTAAAATTTACGGCAAAACCCCGTCGGACATCCGCAGCCGGGATAAAAACAGTATCGTTTCCGGCAATACATGGTTTCGTTGTACGCTGGGGCTGTCCTATCGGCCGCCATTTGACTGGCCCCGTATGCTGGGGTTTTTCCAGTTACGGGCTATCCCCGGCATTGAGTGTGTTACCGACGGCACCTATCATCGTACGATCCGGATTAACAGCACCAGTGGAGTGATCTCTGTGGCCCCCGCTTCCAAAGGAAACACCCTGCTGCTTACCGCTGCCCTTTCGGACAGCCGTGACCTTATGCCCCTGGTGGAGCGGGTGCGCCGCATGTTCGATTTGGATGCAAATATGGCCGCCATTCATGAAGTCTTTTCTGGCGACGATGTGCTGGCCAAGCTGGTTCGTGGTCAGCCCGGTCTTAGATTGCCCGGTGCCTGGGATCCTTTCGAAGTCGCCGTCAGGGCGGTGGCGGGTCAGCAGGTTTCCGTCAAGGGCGCCTGTACCGTTGTGGGGCGGATCGCCGCAAAGGCCGGACCGCGGTTTGAATCCTCGGACCTCCCGAAACTAACCCGTTTTTTTCCAACTCCCGAGGAGTTGGATAGCGTCGATTTGGGACGCATTGGCATGCCTGCAAAAAGGGCAGAGACAATCAAGATGTTGTCCCGGGCAGTGGCGCGCCGCGAGATATCTTTTTGGGTGAATGGAGCCCTGGATAACTTTATCGAACAACTGATCCGGATTCCCGGCATCGGGGACTGGACAGCCCAGTACATCGCCATGCGTGCTTTGGGTGAGCCCGATGCATTTCCGGCTGCGGACCTCGGAATTGTCAAGGCTCTGCAGCAGGGTCACAAACGACCAACGCGGAAGGAAATACTAAAAAGAGCCGAAAACTGGCGGCCGTGGCGGGCATACGCCGCCATCTATCTTTGGCACGCCTAAAGGAGAACACATTATGTACTATGATTATTTTGAAACAGGCCTGATTGGCACTCTGACCCTTGTGGGCGATGAAGCCGGCCTATGTCACCTCGATTTTCAAAAAGAGAAATACCCCATTACCATTCGGGACGACTGGAAGAAAAAACCGGGTTTCTTTGCACCGGTCAAAGCCCAATTGCGGGCCTATTTCAACCGCGAACGAAAGCAGTTTGATCTTCCCTTGGCCCCGGTGGGCACGCTTTTCCAGCATAAAGTCTGGGAAGCTTTACGCGCCATTCCCTACGGTGAACTGGTAAGTTATAAAAGCATTGCAGAAACCATCGGCAACCCCAAAGCCGTCCGGGCAGTTGGCGGCGCCAACGGTAAAAACCCGCTCCCCATTATCGTACCCTGTCACCGGGTCATCGGCAGCGACGGTTCCCTGACCGGTTTTGGCGGTGGCCTGGAGACAAAGAAACGCCTCATCGAACTGGAACGTACCGCGATGCTGTAGATAGCAGGGAAACAGCCTGCCAGCTCACAGTACAGGGATCAGGAACTTTCAATTCCGGCATAAAAAAAACCGGAAGCCATAGTTCCGATTTTATACTGTGTTATTCCTTATGGTTATGCAACGTCAGCCTATGGCTGTCCCAACAGGTTGGTGTTTGGCTGTTTTTTCGGAACGTCGGGTTCTCTATTCATCCAGGAAATATATACATATACTATTAAATCAATAGATTATAAATTTGGTACAACAATTGCCTATTTATAACTGCGGTAAAGTGCACCAAAGCTTACATCACTTAAATGAGGAACATGATGAAAACAGAAAATGATTACCGAATGTGGAATGAATCAGAAGAGTTATTTAATGAATCCGATGAATACAGTAATTTCAGCATAGGTACAGACAGGAAAAGTCCGATGCACCGCAAAGAAAAATTCCGAGAAAAAGACTATAAAACGGGAAAAAAGCGCAAAATCCGTAAGCGCAATACTGACAACGAACCTGATTTTCTTTTTTAGGGGGAACGAACCATGTATGCTTCTGACAGAGAATATCTCTCCAAGTTCGCACTGGATCCTGCTGTGGAATACGACGAGAGGGATTCGTACGAGCCTTATCTTGCAGATTTTAACGATGAGATGGATCTGGACGACAATGAAACTATTTTGGATAGGGAAGACCTGCTTCTGGACGGCGACATCCCCGAATAAAATGCAGCACCAGACGAGAGATGCTCTAGAAAATTGCGGAAGTATAGGGAGTCGATATGAAGCAAAATGAGGTGTCCAGCAACAGCGAAGAAGAATACGATGAAATGATGGATCTTTTGAAAATGAAAATCGAATGCATCTGTCCGAAATGTCGCCAGAGACACATCATGAATTTATACTGGATCGGAAGAGGAACACCACGAAAATATTGCCCGACATGCAGATCCGGTCTAAGAATCGCTTTGTAGAACCCGGATTCATCAAAACAAGCGCGTCAAAACCCATCGAAAGTGAAAATCCCTGAAAGCCCCTCCTGATCATCCTGTTCGTGTTTATCCTCCTGCAACGCTATCTGTCCGCTGCAGGTACCCGGAAATAGACGATTACTCGGCCGCATACCGATCAAGGCAGTACTCCGCCATACCAGTGGAAATCGAAGCCGGGCCGGTTTGATCAGAAGGTTCAGCTCATCGCGGATTGATTTACAAATAGTGAAGAAACCGGTTTTTACCCTGTTTTTCATTTTTTATCCCCTTGCACATACTGTCAAATGCGTTATATTTTAATTATTTTACAGGGTTGGTTTAATTGCGTTCGGAAGAAGGCTGTGTGGAAAACGCGAGGTGGTTTTTGATGCGCACCAAACAGCTC